>CANRFB010000003.1 GCA_947629785.1 uncultured Clostridia bacterium
GCTTATGAACTCGGAGCAAGGAAGTTTACGGCTCAGCACGCCGTTGAAAATCCTGCGTCGGGCAGGGTAATGGAAAAGTGCGGTTTGAAATTTGACGGTTACAGTTCTTATAAAAAGACCGATGGGAGCTGCGAGTTCAGGTCAAAAATTTACAAAGCAGATCTTGATGAAATTCTGTTTTAAAATATCACAAAAGGAACGGTGATAAAATGAAAATACTTGTAGTAGGCGGCGGCGGACGTGAACACGCTATTATTATGAAACTTGCGGAAAGCAAGCGCGTGGAAAAGCTTTTCTGCGCTCCCGGAAACGGCGGTATTTCACGCTATGCGGAGTGCTTTGACGTGAAAGCCACCGACATTGACGGAATTGTGGCACTTGCTAAAAAATTAGCTGTTGATATGGTAGTCGTTGCTCCCGACGATCCCCTTGTTATGGGAATGGTGGACGCTCTCAATGCGGAGGGCTTTATGACTTTCGGACCGGACAAAGCCGCGGCAATTATCGAGGGAAGCAAGGTTTTTTCAAAAGATCTGATGAAAAAATACGGGATCCCCACAGCGGCATATGAAACTTTCACCGATGCGGAGAAAGCCATTTCCTACATAAAACAGCAGGGAAAATATCCCGCTGTCGTAAAAGCGGACGGTCTTGCTCTGGGAAAAGGCGTTATTATCGCCCAGAACGAGCAGGAAGCAATTGACGCAGTGCGTTCAATTATGGAAGATAAGATCTTTGGCGAAAGCGGTTCAAAGCTTGTTGTGGAGGAATTCCTTACAGGTCCCGAGATCTCCGTTCTGTCCTTTACGGACGGAAATATAGTTGTTCCCATGGTTTCTTCAATGGATCACAAACGAGCTCTTGACGGCGATCAAGGGCTTAACACCGGCGGAATGGGAACTGTTGCGCCAAATCCGTTCTACACCGAAGCCGCTGCAAAGGAGTGCATGGAAAATATTTTCCTGCCCACAATAAATGCCATGAAAGCCGAGGGACGGACGTTCAAGGGCTGTCTGTATTTCGGACTTATGGCGACCCCGAACGGCGTGAAAGTCATTGAATACAACTGCCGTTTCGGTGACCCCGAAACGCAGGTAGTTCTGCCGCTTCTGGACACCGATCTTGCGGATATTTTCGAGGCGGTCTATAAAGGAACGCTTTCGGATATTGATATAAAATGGAAAAACGAGTGCTGTTCCTGCGTTGTAATGGCAAGCGGCGGCTATCCGAAAAAATATCCAACGGGCTTGGAAATAAGCGGTCTGGACGATAAGGGGCAGACGGAGGGAGTTTTCGTTTACCATGCGGGAACGAAATCCGCGGACGGAAAGTTCCTCACCGCGGGCGGACGTGTTCTGGGAGTTACCGCAACAGGGGAGAACCTGCAAGCGGCTCTTGACAAGTCCTATAATGCGGTAAAGAAGATACATTTTGAGAACGCACATTTCCGCAAAGACATAGGAAAACGCGCGCTTTCGGCAAAGTAAAAAATTTGCGGCAGACAATAATTGTCTGCCGTGAGTTTTTTAGACGTGAAAACAGGACATTGTTTTCCTGTTATTTTATGCTAAATGCAATACGTTGAACAGCAATATCCAGCTCATTCCGTAATAGGTCACTACCGCAACAAGGTCATTAATTGTAGTTATCAGCGGACCGGAAGCAACAGCAGGATCGACTTTTATTTTCTTGAAAAATAAAGGTATAAGCGTTCCGACCGTGCCGGAGATCATCATTGCAAGCAGCAGAGAAATGCCGATACAACCGGACACTGAAAAGCTGAACACTATCTCTTTGTGTTTAAAAAGCATGATATAAATACCTATCAGTAAAAACGATATTATTCCCAGAATAAGACCGTTTGCAAGACCGATCTTCATTTCTTTGGTAACAAGGCGGAATTTCTGACTGCCTGTGAGATTTTCGTCCATAAGTACCCGTATAGTGACCGCAAGCGATTGTGTGCCCACATTTCCTGCCATGTCAAGTATCAATGACTGAAATGCCATTATCAATGTAAGCTGTGCTACGACTTTTTCAAAAACGCCTACAACTCCCGAAACCAACATACCGAGCGCCAACAGTACCAAGAGCCACGGCATACGTTTTTTCATGCTCTCTTTAAGAGGTTCTTTAAGATCTTCTTCTGCGGTAAGACCTGCAAGCATTGCATAATCTTCGCCCATTTCATCGTCAACGGCTTCAATGATATTTGCCGCGGTTATTACGCCAAGCAAACGGTTGGAATTATCAAGCACGGGGATATTGACTTCCGAATAATCTTTAAGTTTTTCTATGCAGTCGGCTGTCATTTCGTGGGCATATACATATGGGAAAGATGTTTGTATAAGTTCGTCAAGAGGAACATCGGTATCGGCTGTAATAAGGTCTTTCAGATCAATTGCGCCCGAATATTCATTCTGTTCATCAATAGCAAAAATAGCCGATATGTTATCATTTTGTTTTGCCTGCGAGATCAATTCTTTCATTGCCTGTTTAACGGATAAATTTTCCTGTATGGCAATGTAATTTACCGTCATGCGCGATCCGATCTCATCATCATCAAATGCTGAAATAAGCTGTATTTCCTGTCTGGTTTCCTGCGGGAGCAATTCGATAAGAGCCGCTCGTTTTTCCTTTTCGATCTTACGCAGAATTTCGGCGGCTGTGTCTGTTTCAAGTTCGGAAATGACTTCAGCGGCTTTCTGCATATCCATTTCATTAAGGTAACTGCTTGCTTCGTCAAAATATTCAAAAATTTCCGCAAGCATAGCCGTTGAACATATGCGGTATATCTTTTTCCGTTCCTGAACATCAAGCGTCTCCATAGCCTGTGCAATATCGTTTGCGTGGTAATCTTCAAGTTTTGCAAACATAGCTTTCGGAGAATATTTCCCGCGTATTATTTCAAGTATTTCACTTTCATAATCGGGTTTTTCAATTACTTCTTCCATGTCGGCAGTGTTGTTTATTTTTTCTTCATCTGACATAATTTCGCCTCCGTTTAAATTGTTTCTGGTAAATAACGGACAGACAAAATTTACGGCAAATGTTATATAATTACGCGGTAAGACAGCGCAGTCCGCCGTATAATCAGATTCAGCCGTTTTCGTCCGTTCGGTCCTTGACTATCGCCGCTTGACACGTATTTCACCTCACAAATAATATATTCATACACCGGCGAGCAGTATATGAACACATTATAACACACAAAAAACTTTATGTCAATATTTTTGCAATAAAAACAGCCGAGCAGAGCATATTACAGGAACAGAAAAGTTTTTTGAAACGCTTGACTTCTGCGATTAAAAGTGCTAAAATATAAGTATAGAATTTTTAACGAAATAGGGTATGAACTATGATAATTACTGCTGTCGGAATAGGTCTTATAGGCGGCTCAATGTGTAAGGCTGTCAAGAAACACACTAACCATACCGTTTACGGCATTGACAAGAACAGGGAAACGATTGAAATGGCGATCTCACAGAACGCCATTGATTCCGAAACAAGCGACCTCGGGCTTGCGGATATTACTATTGTTTCGCTTTATCCTACGGACGCCATTGATTTTATAACCGCCAATGCGGGGAAATTCAAAGAGGGGAGCATAGTTATAGACACCTGCGGAATTAAAAAAAGCGTTGTTGACAGCGTTTCGCCCGTTCTTGAAAGTCACGGCGTAACTTTTATCGGCTGTCACCCCATGGCAGGACGTGAATTTTCGGGCTTTGAATATTCTCTGGACAACCTTTTTGATAACGCAAGTTTTATTATAACGCCCACTCCCGATATTCCGCAGGCAAAACTCAATCTTTTGGAGGACTTTGCCTATTCGATACATTTTAAGAAAGTCGTTTTTGCCACGCCGGAAGAACATGATCAGATAATAGCGTTTACAAGTCAGCTTGCCCATGTTGTTTCAAATGCGTATATAAAAAGCCCCACACACCAGAAACAGCTTGGTTTCAGTGCGGGAAGCTTTCAGGATCTTACCCGTGTTGCAAAACTCAACGAGGATATGTGGACTCCGCTTTTTATGATGAATAAAGAGCCGCTTTGTTTTGAAATTGACTACATTATCGACCGCCTGAAAGAATACCGCGATGCCATGCAGAACGGCGACAGCGGGCGGCTGAAAGAACTCCTCCGTGAGGGACGTATTCTCAAAGAGGAAACAAAACAGCTGTAAAATTTCCAACAAAAAAGCCGTACATTTTGGTGTACGGCTTTTTTGTTATGCCTGAGAAGCGGCAAGGCGGGCGTGGATAAATTTTTCCACATCGTCTGTTTTAATTCCCAGAACAAATGCAAATTCGCGGTTTATGATATTTTCCGCCGTAGAGAACGCCCGTTCATCGGAAGCGGTAAGCTGTTTTCCGCTTGCATTACGGCACTCACGTTCTTCGTAAATTGATTTCATCATATTTATCATTCCCGAAAAGTTGTCGCTTTTAAGCATTTCTCCGAAATGTTCCTTGCGCTCGTTCTTGTCGCTGAACCATATTCCCGTGGCGTTCGGCATGGAGTCGATTATTTTGTAAATTTCCTCGCGGGTCAGAAGTTTGCGGACGCTTTTTTCCATTCTGTCGGCAGGAATATAGTAGGTTGAATTCATCGAATCCACGGGGATAAGCTTGCAGTATTCCGCATATGATCTCCCGTCAAAACTTTTACTTGTCTTTTCGTCTATCCTGCAAATTTCTCCCGAACCGTAAACTACATATTCACCCACATTGAACATATAGGTACACTCCTTTCATTCTATAATTAAATTATAGCATTTTCCGCAGAAATTTTCAAAGGCAGTTTTGCACAATTTTTTCGGGAGCATGATTAGGCAATTTTAAAGAAAAGATCCCGCTTTTTTGGAAAGCGGGAAAATTTTTATCTGTTAAGAAGTGAAGCCATATCGTAAAGCCCTGCGGAACATTCGGAAAGATACACCGCCGCGTTTACCGAACCGACAGCGAAAACTTCCTTTGAAGCCGCCGAGTGGGAAAGGGTAATCACCTCATCACGACCCGCAAAAATAATTTCGTGTTCGCCAACTATCGTTCCGCCGCGGACGGAATGAATGCCTATCTCGTTTTTATCCCGCTTTTTCCTCTGGGAATGTCTGTCATAAATGTAATTGTATCTGTTGTCGAGGGTCTCGTTTATGGCATTTGCAAGCATTATCGCCGTGCCGCTGGGAGCGTCTATTTTCTGATTGTGGTGCTTTTCAACTATTTCAATGTCGAACTGTCCGCCCAGAACTTCCGCCGCGGTCTTTGCAAGTTTGCAGAGCAGATTTATTCCTAATGACATATTGAATGTAAAGAATATGGGAATTTCCTCTGCCGCCTTTTTTATGGCGGCTATCTGTCCTTCGTTGTAGCCTGTTGTGGCAATTACCGCCGCCGTTCCCGTGGAAAGGCAGTATTCAAGCAGACTGTCAAGGCAGGACGGGTGGGAATAGTCGATTATAACATCGGGTTTTTGGGGAAGTTCCTGCGGCTTTGAGTAAACAGTGAAAGTTTCCGCAGGCGCGGTGTTAAGGTCAATTCCCGAAATTACCGTGCAGTCGTCTCTGTCCTTTATGACCGAAGCGATTACTTTGCCCATTTTTCCGTTTGCTCCGCAGATAGTTACATTTACCATTTTTCATCATTCCATTCTAAAAAATTACTTTATCAGACCGTATTCTTTCATAGTTGCGGCAAGTTTTTCTATCTTGCCCTGTTCCATTTTCAGAAGCGGCAGACGACATTCTCCCGCTTTCCAGCCCATAAGGTTCATGGCTTCTTTTACGGGTATCGGGTTAACGTCCATAAACAGATCGCTTGCAATTTTCAGATATTTTATCTGGAGTTTTGCCGCTTCGGCAAAATTGTTATCAAGGCAGTATTTGGTTATCATGTGGGTCTCTTTCGGCATAACGTTTGAAAGCACGCTGATAACGCCTTTGCCGCCAAGAGACATTATAGGCACGATCTGATCGTCGTTTCCGCTGTAAACGTCCATGTATTCCCCACATTCTTCGATAACTTTGGCAATTGCGGAAATATTTCCGCTTGCTTCTTTTGTTGCGGCAATGTTCTCGTGTCTGCAAAGTTCCTTGTATGTATCAAGGGAAATGTTCACGCCTGTCCGTGAGGGAACATTGTAAAGTATCGCGGGAATGTGTATACTGTCTGCAATTGCGGTGAAGTGCGCCGCAAGCCCACGCTGGGAAGTTTTGTTATAATACGGAGTAACGAGGAGAACAGCGTCCGCGCCCAGCTTTTCGGCTTCTTTGGAAAGTTCAACGGCATATCTTGTGTCGTTGCTTCCTGTTCCTGCAATAACGGGAACGCGTTTGTTCACTCTTTCAACGCAATAGCGGATACATTCAACGTGTTCCTCGTCGGTCATAGTGGAGGATTCGCCTGTGGTTCCGCAAACGATAATGGCGTCGGTCTGATTTTCGATCTGGTTGTCGATGATCCTGCCGAATTCTTCGTAATTTATAGAGCCGTCGGCGTTCATGGGGGTTATAATCGCAACTCCCGCGCCGGTAAAAATAGTTTTTTTCATAGCAATTTTCCTTTCATAAAAGTTTATAGAGTTAAGAGTTGAGAGTTGAGTGTTGAGAAGAATTGGAGAAAATGCTCTCAACTCTCAAAACTGTATTCAGTCAAAATATCCTTTCGCCGCAAGAAGTTCCGCCATAAGAACAGCACCGCCTGCCGCACCTCTCAGAGTATTGTGTGAAAGGCATACAAACTTGTAGTCATACTGGGTATCTTCCCGGAGACGTCCGATGGAAACAGCCATGCCGTTTTCAAGCATTCTGTCAAGTTTTGCCTGCGGGCGGTTATCCTCCTCAAAGTAGTGGAGGAACTGTTTCGGCGCGGAAGGAAGCTGTAGTTCCTGCGGAACGCCGCTGAAATTCTTCCATGCTTCTATCATCTGTTCCTTGGAGGGCTTTTTCCTGAATGAAGCGAAAACTGCCGCCGTGTGTCCGTCCGAAACGGGAACTCTCAGGCACTGTGCGGTAATTGACGGTTCGGAAGCGTTTACTATCTTGTTACCCTCAATGTGTCCCCAGATCTTGAGAGGTTCCTGCTCGGATTTTTCCTCCTCGCCGCCTATGTAGGGGATAACGTTGTCCACAATTTCGGGCATGGTGTCAAAAGTCTTGCCTGCTCCGCTTATCGCCTGATATGTGCAGACAAGAGCCTTTTCCACGCCGAATTCCGCCATCAGCGGGTGAAGCGCGGGAACGTAGCTTTGCAGCGAACAGTTGGATTTTACCGCGATGAAGCCGCGCTTTGTGCCGAGACGTTCGCGCTGTGCCTTTATAATTTCAATATGATCGGGATTGATCTCGGGAACTACCATCGGAACGTCGGGAGTTCCCCTGTGAGCGGAATTGTTTGAAACAACGGGACACTCGGCTTTTGCGTAGCGTTCTTCCAGAGCCTTTATCTCGTCTTTTTTCATGTCCACCGCGCAGAAAACAAAGTCTACCATGGAAGCGATCTTGTCAATATCGGCAGTTGCGTCCATAACGATCATATCCTTGATGTTTGCGGGAATAGGGGAGGTCATAGCCCATTTTGCGCCTACTGCGTCCTCATAACGCTTTCCCGCACTTCTGGGGGAAGCGGCAACTGCCGCTACATTGAACCAAGGGTGATTTTCCAGAAGCAGGGAGAACCTCTGTCCTACCATGCCTGTTGCGCCGATAATTCCTACGTTGAACTTTTTCATAACTTTTGCTCCTTTAACAGATAATAAAAAAATCGGTTTTTTACGACCGATAATCATGTTATATAACAGAAATACTGACATTAAATGTCGATAGCACTCCATCATATAAGAATGATGACAATCCCATACCTGTTCGGCATAGGATCAGGGAAACGTCAGCCGCGGCGTTTTCCTTCGGCAGTATTGCCTTTCCCGGACCATGCGATCGGCTTGGCTGCCTCTGGAACGGTACTTATCTTTACTGCGCCTCTATCGGGGTTGATACATATATTATATACGCTTGCGATACATTTGTCAATAGTTTTTTCCGAATTGCTTGCAAATTATGCGGATATGTGCTATAATGTTTATAAGATCCGCTTTTTCGCGGTTTTATGATATTATCTGAGGAATTGAAAATATGAGCGATGTTAATGAAAAAATTCCCGCGTCGGAGGAAACCGTAACTCCCGATGTTCGGAAAAAGGAACCTAAAATTGCATTAAAACCCGCGGTAAGCATATTCTTTACCATGCTTGCAGTGATAATATGCCTTGCGGCGGCGGTAATAATTCTTGCAGTCAAAGTGGGAAAAGCCGATGAGGAGGAAGAAATTCCCGAACCCGCCGAGGAAGTTTTCGTTCCCGTTGTAAACGAGCGGGTATACGATTTCTTTGACGAGGACGAAACCATTCTTTTTGACGACCCTACATACGGGCAGATATGGCTTCCCACATTAGGGAACGTTCCTAAGCATACATATGATTACAGCGGACTTAAACTTGAAAACGGACGCTATACATACAGCGAAAACGGAGAGGTAATTTCAAGAACGGGCATAGATGTTTCATATCATAACGGAAACATCGACTGGTACAAAGTCGCGGCTGACGGCGTGGATTTTGCAATACTCCGTGTGGGCTACAGAGGCTATGAAAGCGGACAGATAAATCTTGACAATAATTTCCACAGCTATATAAACGGCGCGCTGAATGCAGGTCTTGACGTGGGCGTGTATTTCTATTCGCAGGCTATGAATTCCGACGAAGCCATAGAAGAGGCAAATTTTGTCATGGAACAGATCCACGGCTATGATGTGAAATTCCCCATAGTCTTTGACTGGGAAATTACCGAGGAGGAAACCTCCCGCACAAACAACGCCGCGCCCCATGTTGTGACGGAATGTGCGGCGGCGTTCTGCGATACCATAACCGACGGCGGGTATACTCCCATGCTTTACGGCAGCAGGAAGTTTGCCCTTATGAAACTTGACCTCAGCAAACTCCCGGAAGTGGATTTCTGGTTTGCCGAATACAAGGACGGTCACAACGAACCAAGCTATCCCTATAATTACCAGATATGGCAGTATGCCAGTGACGGGAGAGTGAACGGCGTCGAGGGCGACGTTGATATGAATATTTGTTTTGCGGACTATGGCAGGGCAGTTCCTGCGGAAAATACAGACGAAACATAATTGAAAGGGTGTTTTTTTATGAAAACGGTCATTTCGTCCGAAAAATTAACAGCAGTGATCGACAGCTTCGGAGCGGAACTTCATTCGGTAAAGGACAGCGGCGGTACGGAATATTTATGGCAGGCTGACCCTGCTGTCTGGAAACGCCACGCTCCCGTGCTTTTCCCGTTTATATGCAATACCGATTCGGGAGTATATACCGCGGACGGGAAACAGTTTAAACTTGCAAATCACGGCTTTGCAAGGGATAACGAATTTACCCTTGTTTCTTCGGGAAACAGCGAGGCGGAATTTGTTCTTAAATCATCGGAAGATACAAAAAAGCTTTATCCTTACGATTTTGAACTGTACCTGAAATATTCCGTTTCGGGAAATAAACTTACCGTAAGTTACCACGTGAAAAATCCAAGCGGCGGAACTATAAAATTTTTCATAGGCGGACACCCTGCTTTCAGAGTTCCCGTAAACGGCGGCGAAAGCTTTGAGGACTACTATGTGGAGTATGAAAAGCCCGAAACCATAGTTCAGGAACTCAAAGACAGGAAAATAACCGTTCTTGACGGCGGGAAAACCGTTCCGCTCAGCCATGAACTGTTTGCAAACGATGTTTTCATGAAAGATAAGCCGGATTCTTCATGGGCAGCGCTTGTCAACAAGAACACGGGCAAAAGCGTAAAGCTGCATTTCGACAATAAAGGCTGCATAGCGGTCTGGTCAACATATTCTTCCGACAAAAGCGTTACCGAAAAGGCGGAATTTGTCTGCCTTGAACCATGGAGCAGCGTTCCTGTTTATCTTTGCGGAAGCGAAGAACTTACCGAAATGAAGAATACCGTTTCCCTCGCCGCAGGAGAAGATTATACTTTCTCATATGTTATTGAAATTGAATGATACGGACGGAATGGGCTGCTATGCGGCTCATTTCGTGTTAAGGAGCGGTTTTTATGATAGATTATAAAATTACGGCGGAAGAAGCCAAGGCGCGGCTTATCCGCGGGAATGAAACATACGTCAGGGAAAGTTCCCACAATTTTGATATTTCGGAAAATGTCCTGAAAAGTGTGCTTTCGGGGCAGAATCCTTATGCGATAATTGTTACCTGTTCCGATTCGAGAGTTGTTCCGGAAGTTATCTTTTCCGCGGGAATAGGCGACCTGTTCGTTATAAGGGTAGCGGGGAACGTTATTGATTCGCACCAGCTTGGAAGTATCGAATATGCCGCCGAACATCTCGGAACGGGTCTTATAGTGGTTCTGGGGCATACGGGCTGCGGCGCGGTAAATGCGGCTGTTCACCATGAACCGGAGGGCTACATAAAATTCATTACCGATGAAATTTTAAAGGCTGTTGGCGATGAAAAGGACGATTACAAAGCCTGCTGCCTGAACGTCCGACACAGCTGCGATATTATCGAAAAGAGCCTTAGTATCAGAAAGGACGAACGGGAATACGGTCTGCGCGTTGAAGCGGCTGTTTACTGCCTTGATACGGGCAAAGTTGAATTTATCTCCTGAATGAAAACTGCCGATATTCGTTTGTGAATAACGGCAGTTTTTTTATTAACCTTTGACTGCGCCTGCTATAACGCCCTCAATGATATATTTCTGACTGAACAGGTAGAAAATTATTATCGGCACTATGGCAAGAACAAGCATTGCCATGAAACCTCCCCAGTTCACCGAACCGTATGCACCCTGCATGGCTATCTGAATTGCAACGGGCAGGGTTTTCTTCTGCGTTCCGAGAATAAGATAGGGGAGAAGATAGTCGTTCCATATCCACATGGCGTTCAGTATGGTAACGGTTATAACGGTGGGCTTGAGAATCGGCAGAACTATCCTGAAAAATGTTTGTAACGGCGTGCAGCCGTCAATTTCCGCCGCTTCTTCAAGGTCGATGGGTACGCTTTTTATAAATCCGCTCAGCATGAATACCGACAGCCCCGCGCCGAATCCCAGATATACGAAAACTATTCCTACGGGATTGTTGAACCTTATCTTTGTTACAACATAAGTCATAGTATACATTACCATCTGGAACGGCACTATCATGCTGAAAACGAACAGGCTGTAAATCGCTTTTGTGAACTTGTTTTTCACCCGAACAAGATACCATGCTGTCATGGAACACAAAAGCGCTATTATCAGCACCGAAAATACCGTTATAAACAGCGAACGGAGAAACGAACCGCCGATTCCCGCGCTTTTTATCCCCGTGACGTAGTTTTCAAAGCCCGCGAATGTTTCGGAAGAGGGCAGCTTGAAAGGACTGCCCATAATGCTGAATTTGGTCTTGAACGAATTTATAAAAACAATAAATATGGGAAACAGAAACAGCACGGAAAGCATTATCATCAGTATGAAAATTGCCGTGCTGCCGAATTTTTTCCTTGCTTCCATCAGTTCTCCACCTCCTTGCTGCCTGTGAATTTAAGCTGCGCGAATGCTATCAGTGCAACTATTATAAAGAATATAACAGCTTTTGCCTGTCCCACGCCCTGCCAGCCCGCGCGCCCGTAGAATGTGTTGTAAATATCAAGTGCCAGCATGGAAGTCTTTCGGGCGGGCGCGCCCGCGGTAAGCGCAAGATTCTGGTCGAACAGCTTGAAAGAGTTTGTTAACGTAAGGAACGTGCATATCGTTATTGACGGCATAAGCATTGGAATGGTGACGTGCCGCAAAGCCTGACGTGGATTTGCCCCGTCTATCTGAGCGGCTTCTCCCAGTTCTTTGGGAATATTCTGCAAGCCCGCAATATAAATTACCATCATATAACCTATAAGCTGCCAGTTTGTCAGGATAACAAGTCCCCAGAACCCGTATTTTGCGCTGTAACTTATGTCAACGCCGAAATAGCTGAGAACGCCGTTTATTATAAGATTCCAGATATATCCAAGAACTATGCCGCCTATAAGGTTCGGCATAAAGAATATAGTGCGGAAGATATTTGTACCCCGCAGAGCTTTTGTAAGGGCAAGGGCGATAAGGAACGCGAACACATTCACGGTTATTACCGAAACAGCAGTAAAAAGCGCCGTGAACCACAAGGCGTTGAGAAAATCGCCGTTGCTGAACGCACGGACGTAATTGTCAAATCCTACCCATTTTGCGTTTTCAACGGTGGTGAATTTGTTGAAAGACAGATATATCCCCATGATAAAGGGAATAATAAATGCCGCGGTGAACGCAAGAAGTGTGGGCAGGACAAATAAAGGAAAGTATTTTTTCATGTTCACCTGTCCTTTCGGTCATTCAAGATGTTCGCTTTCGGTTTTCCAGCTTGAAACAACGGTGTTCTTTACGTTTTCCCAGTCTGCGCTTCCCTGTGCGTACTGAAGAAGCGCCGCGCCGAAGTACTCCTTGAATGTCTGGCTTGGGAAAAGTGTGAAATTCCAAGGAATGTTGTTTTTTGAAGTATCGGACATCCAGTCTATGACTTCGTGAGTAAGAGGGTCGTCGGGGCGTTCCGCATCGGCAAAAGTGTCAAAGGGCGCGATAAATCCGAGACTGTCGGTAACGTATTTCTTTCCGCTTTCGGAAGAATACAGCCAGAACAGGAAATCTGCGGCGGCGCTTTGCAGTGCTTCGTCCGCCTGTGAATTTATGCAGAGGAAGTTTTCAGTGCCTATGCAAAGCCCCTGATCTTCTTCGCCCGCAACGCCTGTGTAAATGGGAAGATACTTTATATTTTCGGCGGTAACGGTGTTGCCCGAAATTCCGTTTATCTGACTCCACGCCCAGTTTCCGTTCTGGACCATGGCGCATTCGCCCAGTGCAAATTCCGCCATGGACTCGTCTGTGATTTTTGAGCCGAGTATTTTTCTGTCAACTGTGGAGTTGTTTATATACAGGTCAAAAATGTTCTTGTAATAGTCTCCGTATTCAAAGGTTATCTCCTTGGTGGCGTCGCTTGTAAGGTCAATATTGTTGTTTTTGAATTCATAGTAAATGGGAATATTTGCAAGATGTGTCTGCCATCTCCAGTCGTCGCCCGGTTTCAGGGAAGTGCTTGCAAAAACGCCTTTTATTCCCAGAGCGTCTTTATTTGCCTGCATATCCTCGACAACGGCTTTCAGTTTTTCAAAATTATTTACCTCGTCCATGCCACTGAACCCTGTGGCTTTGTTTTCAAGGGCAAAATACTTGTCGGTTATTTCCTTGTTGTAAATAATTCCATAACCCTCCACGGTGTATGGGATTCCGTAACACTTCCCATCATAGGAAAGTGCAGAGCTTTTGTCGGTAAGGTGGGTGTAAAGTTCGGTGCTTGTCAGGTCGGCGCAGTAGTCTTTCCAGTTGGAATATCCACGGGGACCGTTCACCTGAAAGATGGTAGGCGCTTCGGAAGTTGCCATTTTTGCGCTTAAAGTCTGTTCATAGGTGTTGTTGGCGGCTGTTTCGACAATTACGGTCCTGCCCGTTTCCTCGCTGTACTTCTTGACGATTTCCTCGTAAGCGGTGGCGATTTCAGGCTTGAAATTCAGGAAACGCACGGCGGCGCTTTTCGCTTCGTCGGAACTGTCGGAGGAGGAAGTGTCCTTGCCGCAGGCTGTCATTGACAAAGCTGTCAGGGCGGCTATAATTAAAGCAAATTGCTTTTTCATTTGCATCTGTCCTTTCATGGGTAATTCTTTTGATTATTATTTTCACCGCCCGCGGAAGTTATTCATTTATGCTTGTCTAAATTCCCGTCAGACTGCATAGACTTGTACGGGAGGTAATGTTTATGAAATGTAAAATGCGTTTTACGGGAATTTTTCTTGCAGTTGCCGTGTGTGTTTCTTTCGGGAATTTTGCCGTATCTGCGGATAAGGAATATACATTCAGCGAAATTCTTATTGAAAAGTCGGGCGGAGCGGTAATAAGCGGCGTCAACGAGGAAACACCCATTCCCGTTGGAACGGCGGCAAAGTTAATGACCGTTCTTCTGGCGGCGGAACAGGTGGACAGCGGGAAACTTTCCCTTGACGATAAACTGAAAACTTCCGCATATGCAAATTCCATGCAGGGAGCGCAGGTCTGGTTAATGCCAAACGAGGAAATAACCGTTGACGAGCTTTTTAAATCGGTAATTATAGGAAACGCCAACGACGCGGCGGCAGTCCTTGCGGAAAAGGTCGGCGGCACGGCGGATAATTTTGCAAAACTTATGAACGAAAAAGCCGCCGAACTGGGCATGGAAAATACATCATTTACCAATTTTAACGGCTATTACGAAGATGAAAAGCAGGTTTCCACCGCAAAGGATATTGCAAAGCTATGTGCAAAACTATCGGAATACGAGTTCCTGCGGGGATATTTCACCTGCTGGCGGGATTTCGTACGCGGCGGCGGAGCGGAACTTGTAACAACCAATACTCTTGTGCGGAATTATAAGGGAATTATCGGATTCAAGGCGGGATTTACGGAAAATACAGGATATTATGCTGTATGCGGAGCGGAACGTGACGGCGTTACTTATATAGCGGCTGTTTTCGGCTGTGAGGACGAGGAGTTTGCGCTTTCGGAGGCAAAACGGCTGATGAATATGGGATTTTCGGAATATACGGTGTTTGTGCCGCCGCTTCCGGAAAAAATTCCCGCGGAAGTTTCCGTAAAAGGCGGAATGTTCCGCACTGTTCCTCTTAAACTGGGAAATGTAAGAAGTGTTGTACTTCCCAAAGGCGCGGCGGACTCGATTTCTTCGCGGATAGTGCTTACGGACTACCTGTACGCTCCGGTAGAGGCAGGGGATAAGGCAGGAGAAGTGCAGTTCCTGCGGGGGGATAAGATGATGTTTGCGGTAGACCTGACCGCTTCTCAGCCTGTGGATAAGATGGATATTAAAAAAGCTTTGGTTATTATTATCAAAAAACTTTTAACATTTTAGTGAGAGTACCCAAAAGTTTCGGGATTTTGAGGTTATGTTGAGAAAATCGTTGCAAAATTTTTGAATTTATAGTAAAATTAGAGTATGAATGATTTTTAGGAGGAGAAGGTATATGTCTATCTCATTGAATACTAAGTATCTCCGGGACTTTGTTGCACCTCATGAACTTGAAAACGCCAAGGCTGCCGCCATGCTTGCGGCTAAAACCCTTGAGGACAAGTCAGGCGCGGGAAATGATTTTCTCGGCTGGGTGAATCTCCCAACAGATTATGATAAGGAAGAATTTGAAAGAATCAAGAAAGCTGCCGCAAAGATACGCTCCAATTCGGACGTGCTTGTGGTAATAGGTATCGGCGGTTCATATCTGGGCGCAAGAGCGGCTATCGAACTGCTGAAATCGCCTTTCCACAACAATCTTAAAAAGGATACTCCCGAAATTTATTTCGCGGGCAACAACATAAGCCCTACCTACCTTAACGAGATAATTTCTCTCTGCGAGGGACGGGATTTCTCGGTAAATGTAATTTCCAAGTCGGGAACTACAACCGAGCCTGCCCTTGCGTTCAGAATTTTCCGCGAAATGGTGGAAAAGAAGTACGGCAAAGAGGGCGCTAAGGACAGAATTTTCTGCACCACCGACAAGGCAAGGGGAACTCTCAAACAGCTTGCTGATACAGAGGGCTACGAAACTTTTGTTATTGCGGACGACGTAGGCGGAAGATATTCGGTTCTTACCGCTGTGGGACTTCTTCCCATAGCAGTTGCGGGCTGCGATATTGATGCGGTTATGGCGGGAGCAAAACAGGCTCAGGACGAGCTTACCGCTGATTTTTACCATAACGACTGCTATAAGTATGCGGCGCTGAGAAATATTCTCTATAAAAAGAATAAGTCGGTGGAAATGCTGATCTCCTACGATCCCAGTTTCACAATGATGGCTGAATGGTGGAAACAGCTTTTCGGCGAAAGCGAAGGCAAGGACAACAGGGGAATTTTCCCTGCTTCCGCTACGTTTTCAACGGATCTCCATTCGCTGGGACAGTTCATTCAGCAGGGATCGAGAATAATGTTCGAGACAGTGGTTGACATCAAGAAGCCCAAAAAGGATATTTTCCTTGAAGATGAAGCGGAAAACCTTGACGGACTCAACTTCCTGACAAATCAGAATATGTCCGTTGTAAACCGCAAAGCCTTTGAGGGGACAATTCTTGCTCACACAGAGGGCGGCGTTCCGAATATAGTTCTGGAGCTGGAAGATACATCCGAAAAGAGTTTCGGATATATGGTATATTTCTTTGAGAAAGCCTGCGCGGTAAGCGGCTATATGCTCGGGGTAAATCCTTTTGACCAGCCGGGCGTTGAAAGCTACAAGAAGAATATGTTCGCGCTTTTAGGAAAGCCGGGATACGAGGATCAGAAAGCTGCTCTTGAAGCAAAGCTTGGCTGATAAAGCGGTCTGTTTCACCCGCAGAGTGTAAACGGGTGTGTTTATAAAAAATGCCTGCAAAGGCGGAACGGAGTGTTTTATATGGTAAAAATTATCACAGGAACTAAGGGTACAGGCAAGACAAAGATACTCATCGACATGATCAACAAAGCTGCAAAGGAAACAAACGGCTATGTTGTTTGCATTGACAAGAGCGAAAAGCTCAGATATGATATTCCAACATCGGTAAGGATCGTTGATACGGACGCTAACAACATCTATTCTTTTGAAGCGTTCTACGGTCTTGTTGCGGGTCTTGTTGCAGGAAACTACGATATTAAGGAAATATTTATTGACTCAATTCTCAAAGTCGGAGGCGCTGATTTTGAGGGATTGGGCGCTATGCTCAACAAGATAGACAAGCTGACGGGCAGCGATGTGGAGGTAGTATTTACCGTTTCCGCAAATATTGAAGATCTGCCGGAAAGCGTTTCCAAATATTCTATAAAATAATTCCTGTAAAGGTATTGACATACAGGATAATGTATGTTATAATATTCTTTAGCAGTGTTTGGGGTGTGCTATGTTCATTCGCTTGAAACAGCTTTACAATATCGTCGGAGAGAAAGTCAGCATTGACTATACCGTCGGCGTGGAAAGACTGAACGAAGTAAAGGGATTCTCCTTTTCAAACCCTATCACGGTCAGAGGTACGATAGTAAATCGTGCGGGGATCGTGTCGCTGAAATATTCCGCGGAATTTACACTGCACATCTGCTGTGACAGATGTCTGATAGAATTTGACCGTGACTATTGCTTCGATTTTGAGCATATTCTTGTGCGCTCGCTCAGCAATGATAATGATGATTCGGAAGAATACATTGTTACGGAAACCGATGAGCTTGATATGGACGAGCTTGTGCTTACGGATTGCCTGTTGTCCCTGCCTTCAAAAATGCTTTGCAAAGAGGACTGCAAGGGGCTTTGTCCAAAGTGCGGGGCTGACCTGAATCAGGGCGAATGTAATTGCGGCGGTTAGTATGATAAGGAGGTGCTGATAATGGCAGTACCAAAGAGAAAGGTATCAAAAGCAAGACGTGATAAGAGACGTTCGGCTGTATGGAAGCTGGATACTCCTGCGTTCTCAAGATGTTCTCACTGCGGAGCGCTGACTGCTCCTCACAAGGTTTGCAAGAACTGCGGATTCTATAAGGGCGTTGAAGTTATTAAAGTAGAAGATTGATCTTGCTTTACGGAAACCGGAGAAGGAGTGATCCTTTTCCGGCTCTTTTTTTAAAGTTTCAATAAAGAGTTGAGAGTTAAAATTCAAGAGTTGAGAGTTTAGAGTTGAGAGTTAAGATGTTGACATAAACTGTTAGTGTTCTTTTCTTAACTTAATAATTATTTAATATATCAAAAAATTATAACTCTTATGCAGATGTTGCCTTGCTTCATGCACATTATACATAAACGAGAAATCACAAAAATAAGCCTGAAGGCGTGCAGGCTCAGCCTGCTCTCAACTCTCAACTCTTAACTCTAAACTCTATAAAATGGGGGTGATCGGTTTGTCGGTAGAAATCAAATCTGTTATAAACGGTTCGCCGGTTTCCGGAACTGGAATAAAGGCGGGGGACATTCTTGCCACAGTGAACGGTCACGAGATCGAGGACGTTCTTGACTATATGTTCTATTCAGCCGAAAGGCTTGTCAAGCTGGGAATAATTTCAGACGGCGAAAGGAAAACTTTTACCGTCCGCAAAAGCGAGTATGACGATCTCGGACTGGAATTTGAAACCTTCCTTATGGACAAGAAGCAAAGCTGCTGCAATAAGTGTATCTTCTGCTTTATAGACCAGATGCCGCCCGATATGCGGGAAACTCTTTACTTCAAGGACGATGATGCGAGATTGTCGTTTTTACAGGGAAATTATGTTACACTTACGAACCTTTCACAAAAGGATATTGACAGAATTATCCAAATGAAACTTGCAATAAATATTTCCGTTCATACCACAAATCCCGAACTTCGGTGCATGATGATGA
The DNA here is from genome assembly GCA_947629785.1 of uncultured Clostridia bacterium. Taxonomy (GTDB): domain Bacteria; phylum Bacillota; class Clostridia; order Oscillospirales; family Ruminococcaceae; genus RGIG8773. Next base: position 18,528 of record CANRFB010000003.1, read on the forward strand.
ATAACCGATTTGCGGGGGAAAAGCTTGATTATCTCAGGCAATTTGCGGAAGCGGGCATTTCCATGAACTGTCAGATAGTTCTTTGCCCGGGAATAAACGACGGCGCGGAACTGGAACGCACTCTCACCGACCTTGGAAAGCTTATGCCGAACATTCAGAGTATTGCCGTTGTTCCCGTGGGTCTGACAAAATTCCGCGACGGGCTTTACCCTCTTGAACTTTTTGACAAGGCGGGCGCGGGAAAAGCCATTGACCTGATAGAAAAATTCCAGAAAGATTTTCTGGAAAATTACGGTACGCGGCTTGTGTTCCCTTCGGACGAGTTTTATATAACAGCGGAACGGGAAATTCCTGACGGGGAATTCTATGAGGACTATTCCCAGTACGAAAACGGCGTGGGAATGGTTCGTTCACTTATAGATGAGTTTGAATCGGCTATGGCGGACGCGGAAAACGTGGAAAGTTCCGACGTTTCTATTGCAACTGGAGCGCTGGCGTATGATTTTATTTCGGAACTGGTTGAAAAAGTCCGCGAAAAGTGGCATAATATTAATTGCAGGGTATATAAGATACGGAACGATTTCTTCGGGGAAACCATAACCGTTTCGGGACTGATAACGGCTCGGGATATAATTTCCCAGCTTAAAGGACAGCCTCTGGGGAATACTCTGCTTATTTCCTCAAACATGATAAAGGCGGACGAGGATATTTTCCTTGACGACCTTTCGATAAATGATGTTGAAAACGCTCTCGGCGTGAAGATACGCAAAGTTCCCAACGACGGCTATGAGCTTTTTGACGCGGTAACCGGAAATTAAAGGAGATGATAGCATGGCTTTGCCGATAGTTGCGGTAGTCGGACGTCCTAATGTTGGAAAATCCACACTTTTCAACAAGCTTGTGGGAAAACGTCTTTCCATAGTCGAGGACACCCCCGGCGTTACCCGCGATAGAATTTACTCGGAATGTGAGTGGAGAAACAGGAAATTTATGGTCGTAGATACAGGCGGTATCGAGCCTAACAGCGAGGACGTTATTCTGAAACAGATGCGGCGGCAGGCGGAACTTGCAATTGAAAAAGCGGACGTTATCGTCTTTCTTACGGACGTGCGCATAGGCGTTACCGCCGATGACGAGGACGTTGCAATAATGCTCCGGAAAAGCGGCAAGCCTGTTGTTCTCTGCGTAAACAAATGCGATTCCATAGGCGACCCGCCTGCGGAATTCTACGAATTCTACAGCCTTGGTCTGGGAGACCCGATAGCGGTCTCCGCGGCGCACGGACACGGTTCGGGAGATATGCTGGACGAAATTTTCAAGTATTTTCCCGAGGAGGAAGCCGAAAATGACGATGAGGAATACATTAAAGTCGCCGTTATCGGCAAGCCCAATGTTGGAAAATCTTCCCTTATAAACCGCGTGGCAGGGGAGGAGCGGGTCATAGTTTCTGATATTGCGGGAACTACACGCGATGCCACCGACACCACCGTGGAAAATTCCCACGGAAAGTATATTTTCATAGACACCGCCGGCATACGAAAGAAGTCCAAAGTTCTTGAAAAGATAGAGCATTACAGCGTTCTGCGTGCATACATGGCGGTAGACCGTTCGGACGTCTGCGTGATACTTATTGACGCCACCGTGGGATTCACCGAACAGGATTCAAAAGTCGCAGGTTACGCTCACGAACAGGGAAAAGCCTGCATTGTTGCCGTAAACAAATGGGACGCCGTGGAAAAAACAGACAGCACTATGGACGAGTTCAGAACAAAGCTTTCGGAAAATTTCGGCTTCATGTCCTACGTTCCGTTCATATTCATTTCTGCGAAAACAGGACAGCGTGTGGAAAAGCTTTTCGACATGATAAACGATGTCAACAGGCAGAACAGCATGAGAATTTCCACGGGAATGTTAAATGACGTGCTTTCATACGCCACAACAAGAGTTCAGCCTCCCTCCGATAAGGGCAGACGATTGAAAATTTACTATATGACCCAGCCGTCCACCCGACCGCCGACGTTTGTAACGTTTGTAAACAGGGCGGATCTGTTCCACTTTTCCTATCAGAGGTATCTGGAAAATCAGATACGGCAGACATTCGGTCTGGAGGGAACGCCCGTGCGGTTCATTGTCCGCGAACGGGGAAAAAATGATGATAAATAGGAGTCTTGGCTATGGCAAAGCTTATTATAGCGGGAATAATTTCGGTAATTGCTTCCTATCTTTTGGGAAGCTGCAATTCGTCAATAATTGTAGTCCGTCTGCTGAAACATGAGGATATTCGCGAACATGGAAGCAAGAATGCGGGGCTTACAAACACACTTCGCTGTTACGGGAAATTTCCTGCGCTTCTCACGCTTCTGGGCGACCTTGCAAAGGGAATAGTGTCAGTCCTTGTGAGCATATTGGTGTTCCGCCTTATGGTGGGAGAGGGCGGATTTGACGAGAAAACCGTGGGCTACATAGCGGGAATTGCCGCAATTCTGGGGCATATTTTCCCGATATATTACGGATTCCGCGGCGGAAAGGGCATACTTGTTTCCTGTTCGATACTGATAGTAATTGACTGGCAGACTTTTGTAATAATAATACCGTTCTTTGCGATAGTCCTGCTTATATCGAAATATGTTTCGGTGGCGTCAATATCTTCGGCGGTATTTTACCCGATATTAACGTTCCTGCTTCACTATTTTGTGGAAAATATCAGCCTTGACCTCTGCATAACACATACTGCTCTTGTAGCGGTAACAAGCGTTCTGCTTATCTATATGCACAGGACAAATATCCAACGCCTGCGGAACGGCACGGAAAACAAGTTTATAAAGAGTAAATCGGAAAAATCAAGCGGAAAGGAATGATATTATGGCAAAATTCACTATTCTGGGAATGGGCGGTTTCGGACTAAGTCTTGCGGTAATGCTTAATAATTTCGGGCATGACGTGACGGTATGGTCGGCGTTTCAGCAGGAAATTGACGACATAAAACGCGACGGCGAAAACAAGCAGAAACTTCCGGGAGTAAAGATAAGCGATGAAATAATCCTTACCGGAGATATTTCCTCGGTGACAGGCGCGGATATTGTCATTTTCGGAATACCTACCCGCAAAGTGCGGGAAGTTGCCCAAAAAGCCGCGGAGTACATTTCACCCGAAACAGTGATAGTCAACACGGGCAAAGGCTTGGAGGAAAGTTCACTTAAAAGAATGAGCGAAGTTATCAAGGAAGAAATTCCCCAAAGCCCGCTTGTAGTTTTAAGCGGTCCGTCCCACGCGGAAGAAGTTGCGCTGGGAATTCCCACAACGGTAGTTGCCGCCTCAAAAGACCGGAAGTACGCCGACTATATCCAGAGTGTGATGTCAAACAATACTTTCCGAATTTATATAAACAGTGACATTGTGGGCTGCGAACTGGGCGGTTCGTTAAAGAACATAATCGCATTATGCGCGGGGATCTGCGACGGAATGGGACTGGGCGACAATACAAAAGCGGCTCTTATGACAAGAGGAATTACAGAAATTGCCCGCCTCGGAGTGGCTCTGGGCGGAAAGTCCGAAACCTTTGCAGGGCTCACGGGAATAGGCGACCTTATTGTTACCTGCACCAGTATGCACAGCCGCAACCGCCGTGCGGGAATACTTATCGGTCAGGGAACTTCTCCAGAAGACGCCGTCAAGCAGGTGGGAACGGTGGAAGGCTACATCTGCACCAAAGCCGCTTATGAACTTGCGCAGAAAGCGAAAGTGGATATGCCTATCACCGAACAGTGCTATAACGTTCTTTTCGGAGGTTTAAGCGCAAAATCCGCCCTCACTAATCTTATGGGCAGACCTAAACGCCATGAAACCGAAACCATCTGGGTGGATAACAGTTCCGAAAATTAAAAATCAGCAGGGAACTCTGTAAATTTGAGTTTCCTGCTGATTTTTACTGCAAACTTGTTGTCAAGCCGTTTATTGAAATGCTTGGGTCGTCTAAGTCGATAACCAGACAGCGCCTGCCGTTGATAACGCTTGTGCGGACTTTTTCCACGGCGCCGCGGCTGATGTTTATGGTAATTTCGGGAGTGGCAAGAACGGTTTTGTTTTCAATGAGATTTTCCGCTGTAAGACCGTCGGCGTTTCCCACCTTTTCTTTGAAAACGGCAGGCAGCGCGTCAAGTTTTTCGCTGCTTACGCCCGCGTCAAAAAGTATGTCATGGAGTTTCGTGTCGTTAATAAGCGGAAGTTCGGTTTCGTTTCTCGAATTGGAAACTATATCCCGAATTGCCTCGTTTACCTGTGTAATTATCGTGTAACTCAACTCGTCAGCCACAACATCTGTAAGCACCTGCTGAAAAGTTTCCTTTTCGTTCTGGCAGGACATGGTAAAATTACAGCCGAGAACATCTTCAACAACGGTGATATTGGGTTTTTTAGGGGTTGAAGTGTAGTACATTACATTGTTTACATCGGGACTTCTGTCGCTGAAAACGGGGTATAAAAATCCGTCTGTGGGTTTCCTGCTTATGATGAGGTCGGTATTTGCCTTTTTTACAATGGTGTTGTTTTCGCTGTCGAACATCAATCCGTCATCGCCTGTGCTGACGGGGCATACGGCTGTTACTATAAAATTATATTCGTAGTCGGCTTCGTCGTATGTATCATCGTTTTTGTCCTTTGAAGCTATGCTGTAGGAACAGTACCCGACTATTATGGTGTAAGCCGTTTCGTATTCCATATTATTGATTATGCGGGCAAGAAGTTTTGCATTGGCGGCTTCGTCCTCAAGTTTGCCTTTCAGGGCGGAATATATCACATTCTGCGCGCCGTCCTCGGCGTATTCTTCATTGGGGAAACTGTATTCCATGAGGTTTTTCCCTACACTTCCGCTAAGGACTTTTTTCAGCGATTCCATCATAACAGCGCCCTCGTCCTCGGGAATAAGCGAATACAGCTTGTTTTCGCTGCAGCGGATATTTTTCTGCGGGTCAATATACGCGGAAATAACGTGATTCAGGGTGAAAAATCCGCTGGAATCGGTAAAATTCTTTTTTATCTCCGCAATTTCTTTTTTATTCATTTAAATGATGTTCCTTTCTTTTCGGGCAAATATATGGGCGGTTGTGAACCGCCCGAATAAATTACGAATTATAATCCCATTTTACAACGGCTGTGTCACCGTCATGGAGAATGTCCATAAAACCTGCTTCCTTGCCGTTCAGGGTAAGTATCATGTCGCCGCTTTTCGGGGGATTGTCAAGGTCAATGTCCGCAATTGCCATAAGTTCGATAAATTCGTGAGGCAGGTTGTTGGGGCGCGGTTCAAGAACTATGCTTTTCCCGTTAAGGACCATTCTGAACTCCGCGGGCTTTTCCTCAGCGGGTTCTTTTGGCTCTTCGGGAATGTCCTTTGCCTCGGCGGGAATTTCAGACGCTTCTTCGGGAATGATTTCCGAAACGGGTATTCCGGAAACAGGCTTTTCTTCTTCGTCGGCAAATGATTTTGCAAGAGACCCATCGTTCACCGTACCCTCGGGTTTGTCGCTTGTGACAATATCGTCATTGTCACGCAGGAGATAGTCTATTGACAGCAGTTTTCCCGATTTGTAAAAATTCAGATGCGAGGTGTCAAAAGGCAAAGTCTCCATAAGTTCGCCCAAAGTCTCAATTTCGGAAACCGTTACGCTGTCGTGATTCTGTATCTGATAGTCGGCGGAGACCCGCTTGTCATTTACCGAAGCAATTACTCCGAAAGAATAGTCCGCGCCGTCGACGTAAACATACCTTGATGTAACATCGCCCGCAATATCGGAAATTCTTACTTCCGCGTTCCTGCCGCTTTCAGCGGGGCGGAATTCGATAACATCTCCCTGTTTTACCTGTCTTTCCAGCGTGGAAGCCTCACCGTTTACGATAATTTCTGCGGCAGCGGCGGCTTCGCCTTTCATGAACTGCTTTTCGCCGTTAAGAGTAAAATTCAGGCTTCGTCCCGTGTGTCCGATTATCTGATTTGACTTGTAACCCTCCGCCATAAGCAGGTCAAGTACGCGCACCGAACGCGTGTCAAAAACTCGCACTTTCTTGCCGTTGAGGGAAATTACCGAGAAGTCGTACCCGCCGTTTTGCGCGGCTGTAATGCCTATTCCTACGGGGGTAACATATTCGGGACCGATAAGCTTGGTTTTGCCGAGGGTAACGTTCTTCATAGCGTCCTTGCCGCCGACGGCGACTCTTGTGTCGGGAATTCCCAACTTTTCGGAAACGAGTTTTGCCAGTCCGGGGATAAGGCTTCCGCCGCCTACGAGAAATACCGCGGCAGGCGGCTGTCCGTTGGCGTCAATGATATTTTTAGAAATATCTCCCGCCAGCAATTCAACGGCAGGGGAAAGGCTTTCAAAGAATTCATCGCTTTCAACGGTATGTTCAAACCCGAGAATATCCTTGTAGGAAATGCTTTTCGCATCGCTGCTGAGTTTCATTTCCTCGGCAGTGGGGAAATCCACAATGTACTTTTTGATAATTTCTTCCGTTATTTCATCGCCCGCAACGGTGGACATGGCATAAGCCACAATACTGCCGTTCTGTGAGATAGCTATATCGGAAGTTCCCGCGCCGATGTCCACAAGCGCGATATTTATAAGCCGCACATCGGGAGGAATGATAACGTTCATGGCGGCGATAGGTTCAAGGGTAAGGCTTGCAACGTCAAGACCTATCATGTCCGTTACCGCGTAAAGGCTTTCCACCACCGTTCCGGGGAGGAACGCGGCAATAAGTTCCACATCGGCTTTTTTGCCCTTGTGACCTATAAGGGATTTTATCTGATAGTCGTCCAAAAGGTATTTTATGACCGTGTGACCTACGCAATAGAAAGAGAAAGACGCATTTTCGTTTTCTGCGTCAAGTTCGTCCTGCGCTTTGAGGGAACATTCCAGTTCAAAGGATTTTACATCGTCCTGAGAAACGGACTCCTTGTCCTCAATATTAAAGGAAAGCTGTGCGCGGCGGGTTTTCAGAGCGCGTCCCGCGGCGGCGATAGCGACTCTTTTCAGGGAAATGCCCGAAACTTCTTCCAACTTTTCCTTGACTATGCCCGCTATTCTTGCAACTTCGGGAATATCTTCGATTTGTCCGTCTATCATGGCCCTGTGTTTGTGAGGAACGGAAACCGCTTCGTCAATGCAGAAATTCCCGTCCGACATATGCCCGATAATTCCCACAACATTTCTTGTTCCTATATCAAGGGCAAAAATTTCGCTTTCCTCCTGCGGACGAAGCTTAGCTTTGGGTTTCGGGGCGGACTGCTTTGTTTTTGCAGTGGTTTTTGCCTTTTCGGGAACGGCTGCTTCTGTATTTATAACCTTATCCTCCGGCAGAGGATTTTTTCTTGGTCTGCCGCGTTTTGCCATATTTTCACCTACTAATCTTTGATTTTGAGAACGGATTTCAGCTCTTTGACAACGTCCGTTTCCGAAATAACAAGCAGCTTGTCCCCGCTTTTTAGCATTGACTGACCGCGGGGGATTATCATGCAGCCGTTTCGGGTAATGGAAACAATGTTGAACAGTATGGGAAGCTTTATATCCATAAGCATTTTGCCGTCATAAACGTAATTTTCGGGCAGCTGCACTTCAAATAACGTGACTTCGCCATGGTTGAAAGAAAGCAGCTGTTTTATTCTGGAAGTGTCAACTTCACGTTCGATAAGTGAGGCAATACTGTTGGTGCTGTTGATGACGTTATCCACACCGAGAGCCTGCATAGCCGATACATTTTTGGGATTGTTGGATTTTGCCACGGTTTTTTGAACGCCGAACTTTTTCTTTGCAAGCTGACAGGCGATAAGGTTTGTTTCGTCCGAACCCGTTACGCTGACAAAAGCTCCCGAATCCTCAATTCCTGCTCCCTCCAGAACTTCCAGTCTGGTAGCGTCTCCGCAGAAAGGCTGTATATCCATTTCGTTTGCGATATGTTTGCAGACTTCTCTGTTTATCTCTATTACCAAAGGTTCATGCCCGTGTTCTATCAATGTGCGTACTAAGTAGTAGCCTACCTTTCCGCCTCCGACAATAGTTACTTTCAATTACATACGCTCCTAACATGATTGATCCGCGAATTTGGCTATAATAAACCTGTCGCCTTTGAGTATCTCGTAATTTGTCAGAAACATTCTGCTGACGGTATTGTCTGTATGTTCTACGGCGACAAGCACTTCATCGTCCTCAAAGTTTATTTCACTGACTCGTTTTCCCACAAAATCCTTGGGCACGTCCGCTTCATACATAAGAATGGTATGATTTCCCACATTGATACCCTCCGAAGTGCCCTCCTGAAGTGTTGTGCAGAGAGTGGAAACGGTTAAATTGGTAGGGCAGACGGTTTCCAGACCAAATTCCCTGAAAACATCGTTTTTTCGGGGGTCATTCACCCTTGCAAAAACCCGCGGGACGTGGAAAAATTCCTTTGCAAGCTGCGCTGCCATAATGTTCATATTATCGTCCGATGTAACAGCGGCAAGGGCGTCGCAATTTTCAATACCTGCATTTCGCAGAACGTCCTGATCTATAGCTACGCCTAAATTAGTAAAGCCTCTGAATTCGGAAGAAAGATTTTCAAATTCCTCCTTATTGCTGCTTATGACGGAAACGTCATGTCCCTGTGCGGACAGTCTGTTGCAGAGAGTGCAGCCGACTTTTCCGCAGCCTATGACCATAATGTTCATTTTAAGAAACAGCGTTCCGCAGAAGCGGAACATCTCCTCTCTTCAAGAAAATATACACATTTATTATATAACGTTTCTCACAAAATTACAATAGATTTCGGATAATTTTTCACATTGGCAGTCAAATTTGAAAATTTTTTGTGCAAAATAACCATATTCCTGCCATGAATATGGTTATTTTGCGTTCCTGCGGGAATAGTATGGGTAATGCCCGAAAAAAATTATTTTTACCTATTGACAAATACCTATTACGGGTATATAATATAAATATACCATATGGGGGTATTAAGGCAACGCCGTGCAAAGATTGCCTTGAAAAGGAGATGAACGTTATGCCCGATAAATGTTCCTGCTGCGAGAAATCGACCATGCGTTCCGACGAGGAACGTAAAAAACTTATCCACCGCCTGAACCGCATTGAGGGGCAGATCCGCGGAATACGCGGAATGGTCGAGAAAAACGCCTATTGCCCCGATATTTTAATTCAGTCGGCGGCGGTAAATTCCGCGGTGAATTCATTCAACAAAGAACTTATTGCAAGTCATATCCGCGGCTGTGTATTGCGGGATATTCACGAGGGCAAGGACGAAGTTATCGACGAACTTGTGGCAACTTTACAGAAACTTATGAAATAGGAGGCTCGGCATGGTACAGTATAATGTTACCGGAATGAGCTGCGCCGCTTGCAGCGCACGAGTGGAAAAAGCTGTTTCGGCGGTGTCGGGAGTCACTTCCTGTTCGGTTAGCCTGCTGACGAATTCCATGGGCGTTGAGGGAAACGCAGATCCGCAGGCTGTTATCTCCGCAGTGGTGAACGCGGGTTACGGCGCATCATTGAAAACCGCGGAAGCAAGCCGTTCATCGGCGGACAAGGACGCTCTTGCGGACAGGGAAACTCCAATTCTTAAAAAACGCCTGATAGCGTCGCTGATATTCCTTGTGGTGCTGATGTACTTTTCCATGGGGCATATGATGTGGGGCTGGAAAGTCCCCGCTCAGCTCGAGGAAAACCACATCGCCATGGGAATTCTGCAAATGCTTCTTGCGGGCATTATAATGGTAATAAATCAGAAGTTCTTTATAAGCGGCTTCAAAGGCTTGATACACCGTTCTCCCAACATGGACACACTGGTGGCAATGGGCTCAATGACATCTTTCCTGTGGAGCGTGTATGTGCTTTTTGCCATGACGGGAGCGCAGCTTCGGGGAGATCATGAAGCGGTCATGAACTACATGATGGATTTTTACTTTGAGTCCGCCGCAATGATCCTTACCCTTATAACCCTTGGAAAAATGCTGGAAGCACATTCCAAAGGCAAGACTACCAACGCGCTTAAAAGCCTGATGAAGCTTTCCCCCAAAACAGCGGTTGTTTTAAAGGACGGCGAAGAGGTTACCGTTCCAATCGAACAGGTACACAAAGGTGATATATTTGTCGTTCGTCCGGGCGAAAATATACCCGCAGACGGTATTGTTACAGAGGGAAACAGTGCGGTGAACGAATCCGCCCTTACAGGCGAAAGCATTCCCGTTGACAAGACGGTGGGGGACACGGTTTCAGCCGCCACCGTGAACAGTTCGGGCTTCATAAAATGCGAAGCAACACGGGTCGGCGAGGATACCACCCTTTCGCAGATAATAAAAATGGTGGGCGATGCGGCGGCTACAAAAGCCCCTATTGCAAAGATTGCCGATAAAGTTTCGGGAATATTCGTTCCCACGGTAATTGGAATTGCCGCAGTAACGCTTATCGTCTGGCTCGCGGTGGGGCAGACCGCAGGATATGCCCTTGCAAGGGCGATTTCCGTGCTTGTTATAAGCTGCCCCTGCGCTCTCGGTCTGGCAACTCCCGTTGCCATAATGGTGGGAAACGGCGTGGGCGCAAAGAACGGCATACTTTTCAAAAATGCCGTGTCCCTTGAAGAAGCAGGGAAAGTCAAGGTCGTTGCACTTGACAAAACGGGAACTATTACCAAAGGCGAACCCGAAGTTACGGACATTTTCCCTGCGGAGGGGGTCAGCGAGACAGACTTCCTGACGGCTGCCGCTTCACTTGAAAAGCGCAGCGAGCACCCGCTTGCGGGCGCGATTCTGAAAAAAGCAGGGGAAATGGGTATTTCTCCGCGGGAAGTTTCGGATTTTGAAGTTTTTGCGGGAAACGGGCTTTCCGCTGTTCTTGACGGAAAATCCGTAATTGGCGGAAGTCTGCGGTTCATTTCGGAAAAAACCCACATTCCCGAGGAAATTTTAAAAGCGGCGGAGGAACTTTCCGCAAAGGGGAAAACTCCCATTCTCTTTGCGGAAAACGGCAGACTTTTGGGAATGACAGCCGCCGCAGATGTTATAAAAGAGGACAGCCCGCGGGCGATAAAGGAACTCCGTGAACTGGGAATAAGAGTTGTTATGCTGACGGGCGACAATGAACGCACCGCCAAGGCTATCGGCGAACAGGCAGGCGTGGACGAGGTCATAGCGGGAGTTCTTCCCGACGGCAAGGAAAGCGTTATCCGTTCTTTGCAGGAACAGGGGAAAACAGCCATGGTGGGCGACGGAATAAATGACGCCCCCGCTCTTACCCGCGCGGATATAGGAATTGCCATAGGCGCAGGAACGGATATTGCCGTTGATGCGGCGGATATAGTCCTTGTGAAAAGCCGTCTCAGCGATGTTCCTGCGGCGATACGTCTCAGCAGGGCGGCGCTCAGGAATATCCGGCAGAACCTGTTCTGGGCGTTTATTTACAACATCATCGGAATACCCCTTGCGGCGGGCGTTTGGATACCTATATTCAACTGGACTCTGAACCCTATGTTCGGCGCGGCGGCAATGAGTCTTTCGAGCTTCTGCGTAGTCTCAAACGCACTCCGTCTGAATTTTTTCAAGTATGAAAACGTGGAGAGCGTTTCATCGGAAAATAAGCGTGTCATAAAAATCAAAGGCATGATGTGCGAACACTGCGAAGCGCGGATAAAGCAGACTCTTGAAGCTTTCCCCGAAATTGATTCGGCAGCTGCGGATCATAAAAAGGGAACGGCGGTGGTTTCGGTGAACGCTGAGCCCGATATTCCAAAAATCAAAGCGGCAGTCGAAGAACAGGGTTATAAATTTGTATCTATTAAATAGGAGGAATTTACCATGATAAAAACCACATTGGCAATCGACGGAATGATGTGCGGACACTGTGAAGCCCACGTAAACGACACCATTCGCAAGGCTTTTGACGTAAAAAAGGTCAACTCGTCACATACCAAAGGACAAACGGAAATTATTTCCGAAACTCCTCTTGACGAGGAGAAGCTGAAAGCCGCCGTTAACGAAACGGGTTACACCGTGCTTTCGGTGACAAGCGAGGAATACGACAAAAAGGGTTTTTCCCTTTTCAATAAGTGAGGAGGATAGATATGGAAATTACAAAACAGACAATAATGGGCGATATGCTTGAATATGACGGCGGGATCGCGTATATCCTCATGCAGTCGGGAATGCACTGCGTGGGCTGTCCGTCGTCGATAGGCGAATCCCTTGAAGAAGCCTGCATGGTTCACGGACTTGACGCAGACGCGGTACTTAAAGACATCAAGGAGTATCTTGCTTCAAAGAAGTGATACGATCCCCGCTGTTTTCGGTAAGCAGCGGGGAATTTTTCTGCGTTATCTCCGCTTTTGCCGCCGTGTCGCTGCGGTTCATTTCGGTCATATTTTCCCAGAAACGCTTCGGCATATTGTTCATGCGGCAGCGGGGATTTTCCCGCTCTGAAATTTCTATGGCGTCGTAAAATTCCCGCCACAACCCTCTGAAACCGCGTTCCCGCTGATCGGGCGGCGGAAGTTCAAAATCAATATTTTCCAGAATTTCTCCCCGGCGGTCAATGTGGACGAATGCCATTCGGTGAACATTATCGTAAATAAAGAAGTTTTCCCCGCCGAGCCTGTCCGCGAAATGATCCGCAAGCAGGGGAATTACTTTGTTTTTCGGACTTATTACCGCCGCAAGGAATCCGCCGTATTCGGAAAACCTGACAAAGCCTTTCAGCAGATGCGCTTCATGGGTACAGTGATAGACCGCCTTGTTAAGAGCGTTGACGGTATCGTCCGCAAGCATGAACTCCGCCTTTCTGCCGTATGAAAACAGCTTGCGGATATAGTCCAGAATGAGAATATCCCGTTTGGGAACGCAGGTCAGGAACGCCTGTTTTATAAAATATACGGAGCAATTCCGCTTTGAGATCCCGCGCAGGACTCTTTCCGAATGTGCCGTGTTCGTTTCAATGTATCTTATTTCCGACAGCGAAAGCTGTTCGGGGTATTCGCTGCATATATCGGACGGTATCTCGTTCCTGACATAGCTTTCAAAAACGCAGCAGATAAGCCCGTCAAAACTGCCGTCATAGCAGTAAATTACATCTCTCCTGTCAGGCATTTTACTTTGTCCTCCATGGTGGGAACCGCGTTTTCCGAGTCAAAAAACGTTATCTGCATTTCGGAAAAATCCCGCTTTTCCTGTTCTTTTACCGCGCTTTCGGACATAAGCTGCCGCATTATGCCTGCTTCGGTGACTACAAGCCCCTCAAACCGTTTCCCATTACATAAAATAAAGTATATGGCGCGTTTCAGCACAACGCCTAACTTTTTAAGGTCTTTGAAATCAAGTTTTGCCTGACGTCTGGCAATAACTATTCTCTGTGCGGAACGGACGCCTATTCCCGGAACTCTCAGAAGCATTTCCTTGTCGGCTGTGTTTACTTCCACGGGGAAACATTCCGGGTGGTGAAGCGCCCAGTTGCATTTCGGGTCAAAATTGGGGTCAAAGTTCTGATGTTTTTCGTCCAGAAGTTCTTCCGCGCGGAATCCATAGAATCGCAGAAGCCAGTCCGCCTGATAAAGCCTATGTTCCCGCAGAAGCGGCGGCTTTGTACCCGCAGGCGGCAGAAGTTTCTGATCTCCTACAGGAACATACGCCGAGTAGAAAACCCTTTTCAGGCTGTAATTCCTGTACATGGCTTCCGAAAGACGCAGTATCTGAAAATCCGTGTCGGGAGATGCGCCTATTATCATTTGTGTGCTTTGTCCTGCGGGGGCAAATTCTGGCGCGGAACGGTATTTTACAATGTCGTATCTGTTCTCGCGGATCTTTCCGCTGATGTGTCCCATAGGCAGGAGAATGGAATTTTTTGACTTGTCGGGAGCAAGGGCTTTCAGGCTTTTCTGAGAGGGGAGTTCAATATTCACGCTGACTCTGTCCGCGAGAGTTCCCAGACGGTCGATAAGTTCGGGGGCGGCGCCGGGGATAGCTTTTGCGTGGATATATCCGCGGAAATTGTACTTATTCCGCAGGATAGACAGGGTTTCGATGATCTGTTCACAGGTGTAGTCAGGACTTTGGATAATTCCGGAACTGAGGAAAAGCCCTTCAATGTAATTTCGGCGGTAAAATCCTATAGTCAGTTCGGCAATTTCTTCCGGTGTAAATCTTGCTCTCGGAACATCGTTGCTGCGGCGGTTGACACAATATTTACAGTCGAAAAGGCAGAAATTGGTCATAAGTATTTTTAAAAGGGAAATGCACCTGCCGTCCCCTGCAAAGCTGTGACATATCCCGCAGGCTGAAGCATTTCCCAGCCCGCCGCTTCCCGAACGGTCGATACCGCTGGAAGTGCAGGCGGCGTCATACTTTGCGGACGCGGCAAGAATTTTCAGCTTTTCGGAAATATCCATGTTCTCCCTCCTTACGCGAAATAAATGTTCTTATACAATGATAACACAGAACGTTCGTTTTGTAAAGAGGGTCCGGCAAAAAAATCAAACAAATTTTCTCGGATTTTTTTGCCGTTTTGCACATATGTTCTGAAAAAAATTCCGAAAAGGGCTTGCAATTTTGAAATCGGTGTGATATAATAAAAACACGCCTCCATAGTTAAATGGATATAATAAACCCCTCCTAAGGGTTAGTTGTGAGTTCGATTCTCGCTGGGGGTGCCAATAAATTCACATCAGGCTGCCGTTTTTTTTTTTTTTTTTTGAACGGCAGTATTTGTAAATTATTCAAAAAATATCTATTGACATATAATATGTATCGTGGTATAATTATAACAATATCAAAATGCGCTGACAGGAATAAAAGCCGTTGGTTTTTCACAGAGAGCTGCCGTTTGGTGTAAGGCGGTAAAAGTCTGCGGTCATAACTCGTCCTTGAGCAGTCCGCTGAAAGCATTATGCAAGTAGGTTGGAACGGGTTCTCCCGTTACAGAGATACGCATTGGATATCTTTTGATTGAGATGCGGCGAGGTGCGGACAATGCTGTCCGAACAAGAGTGGTACCGTGGAAGTTATGCTTTCATCTCTTATGAGATGAAAGCTTTTTTTATTGCGCCCCTTCATTGCTTGCCGCAAAAAGAAAGTATGAAAGGAAAGATTTGTCATGAAAAACTTTAAACGCTACGAAAAACGCTATTTTATGCCCCCCGAACCCTGCTATGACTGGGTGAAAAAGGAGAAGATCGACAAAGCCCCCACATGGTGTTCCGTTGACCTCCGCGACGGAAATCAGGCGCTTATTATCCCCATGTCTCTGGAGGAAAAGCTTGAATTCTGGAAATACCTTATAAAAGTCGGTTTCAAGGAGATAGAGATAGGTTTCCCCGCAGCAAGTGAAACGGAATTCGAGTTCTGCCGCACTCTTATCGAGAAGAACCTTATTCCCGATGATGTTACTATACAAGTCCTGACACAAAGCCGCGAACACATCATAGCAAAAACCTTTGAGGCTCTGAAAGGCTGCAGGAACGCCGTTGTTCACCTTTACAACAGCACTTCCGTGGCGCAGAGAGAACAGGTTTTCCGCAAATCCAAGCAGGAAATTATAGATATTGCCACATTCGGCGCGAAGCTTTGCAAGGAGTACCGCGAAAAGACCGAGGGGAATTTCCGTTTTGAGTATTCTCCCGAAAGCTTTACGGGAACGGAACCCGAATTTGCCCTTGAGATATGCAACGCCGTTATAGACATCTGGCAGCCGTCGGAAAATGATAAGGTCATCATAAATCTTCCCGTTACCGTTGAGGAAAGTATGCCCCACGTTTACGCCTGTCAGGTTGAATATATGTGCAAGCACCTGAAAAACCGCGAGAATCTTATAATTTCCCTGCACCCCCACAATGACCGCGGCTGCGCTGTTTCCGACTCGGAAATGGGACTTCTTGCAGGCGCTGACCGCATAGAGGGAACGCTTTTCGGCAACGGCGAACGTACAGGCAACGTTGATATTGTCACTCTTGCCATGAATATGTTTACTCACGGCGTTGACCCGAAGCTTGATTTTTCAAATCTTCCCGAAATTACCGAGGCTTACGAAAGACTTACCCGTATGCGCGTTTATGAACGTCAGCCTTACAGCGGCGCACTGGTATTTGCGGCATTTTCGGGTTCACATCAGGACGCTATTGCAAAGGGCATGAAGTGGCGTGACGAAAAAGACCCGAACCACTGGACTGTTCCGTACCTTGCCATCGATCCGAAAGACGTGGGCAGGGAATACGAGGGCGACGTTATCCGCATAAACAGCCAGTCGGGAAAAGGCGGTATCGGCTATCTTATGGAGCAGAAGTTCGGCATAGATATGCCGCCTAAAATGCGCGAGAACTTCGGTTATGCCGTCAAAAGCGTTTCCGACCATGCTCACAAGGAACTTTTGCCCGACGAGATATACGATATTTTCAAGGAAAGATACCTTAACAAGACCGACTGCTTTACCGTGGACGAAGCACATTATGCCCAGAAAAACGGCATAACAGCCACCGTTACCATACTTAAAAACGGAAAGACCATCACCCGCGAAGCCAGCGGAAACGGACGTCTTGACGCAGTTTCAAACGCTGTCAAGGACGCTCTCGGCATAACATATACTATTACAACATATCAGGAACACGCCCTTGAACACGGTTCAAGTTCACAAGCATCGGCGTATGTGGGCATTGAAACGGCGGACGGCGTTTTCTGGGGCGCAGGCGTTCATACGGATATTATCGTCGCCTCTGTAAACGCGCTTGTTTCCGCTATCAACAACAGCGGGCTTGTAAAGTAACAGAGGCAACACCGCGCAAAGACCGCCTTACGGCTTTGTCGCACATCTGCTTGCATATTTTCCGTCATATTGTCCGAAAATCCCTTGAAATACACGAGTATTCCTGCGGGATTTTCAGCCAATCTGACAAAAAATCTGACGGCGCATCTGCACGACAACCTTTGTGCGGTACTGCCTCATAAAAATGTGTTCGCTTAAACAGCGGACACATTTTTTGCTGCATTGAGGGTGTTTGACCGTTTCTCCAAAAATTTCCTGTCAAGCTCGTACATTATAATGAAAATTATTGCCGCGGCGCAGAGGTAAATGACCGTTTCAAAAAATACCGAGGAGAAACTTATCAGCCTTGTCGCCGCCGATGCAAGCTGACAGCAGAAAAAGCAGAGTATGAACGGTTTTACTATATACCCGCAGATGTCAAAAGGAACGCCCGAAGTCCTGCACACAAAAGCTATCCGCACTATATTGCTGTAAATGTTGCTTGCGTAATAGGAAATAAGTACGCCCGTAAATCCATACAGATTTACGAATATCACAACGCATACTATCCTTATAATGTACTCGCAAAGGCTGTTTAAGGTGGAAAAATTCTGCTTGCCCAGACCTTTTATTATGCCCTCTAAAACGATTTCCAGATAGATGAACGGCACAACGGGGAACATTTTTACAAGTGTTTCGCCCACAAGACTGTCGGCGGGGCAGAGAATTTCGCCGATGTTCTTTCCCGCTGTCAGCAGCATTCCCGATATGAAAAAGGAATACCGGAAAGCTCGGTCGAAAACCTTTTCTATAAGGCTTTTTACGCGGGAGGTGTTTGCGGCGGAATTTGCCCGCGCTATTTCTGGAATGATTATATTCGACAGGCTTGTGAGAATTACAGAGGGGAAGAACACCGTGGGGATTATCATGGCTTCAAACATTCCGTACTCGCTCATTGCCCGTTCCGAAGAAGAATCGTGTTTCAGGAGCATTATGGGAACTAACGCTTCGTTTGCGGTGGACATTATCATCTGTACATATCCGCTTGCCACGATCGGCAGGGAAAGTTTAAGATATGCGGGAATTTTCGTTATCCGCGGGCAGGTTTCGGTCAGGGCTGTAAAACGCTTGTATTCCGCAGAATATTTCACCGCATAGTACATTCCGCTTACGGCTTCGCCTATGAGAATGGACGAGGCTATCATTATGTAAACGCTAAGCCCTTTGTCAAGCAGAAACAGCGTTCCCGCCATGAGAGATGTCCATTTTGCAGCAAATTCTATAATATCCCCTATGCAGGGGACTTTTACATTTCGTATCCCGTTGAAATACCCTCTTATACATGAACCGAGGGCGGCAGGCGTCAGCGAAAGTGCGATTATCCTCACCGAAACAGCAAGTTCAGGCGCGCCGCCTGCCTTTTCAGATATGATGCGGGCAAGTCCTATGGAAATAATTGCAAATGTCATTGAAAGCGCGAGGGAAAATCCCAGAGAAAGCCGCATTATTCTGCGGACGTTGCCGTTCCCCGCGCCTATCTCCTCGGAAACGAATCTGCTGGTGGAAATGAATATATTCCCGTTGGCAAGCACCATTATAAAGCTGAAAAGCGAGAAGATAAGAGTCATTATCCCCACGGAAGCCGTTCCCAGCTTGTTGGAGATAAGAATGTTCATTAAAAGATCAAGTCCCTGCAAAAGAAACGACACAATAGTAAGTTTTGCGGTGTCTTTTGCGATACGGTTCATAAAAATTTTCAAGGTTTTACCCCCATTTCTTAGTAATATTTATGAAAATAACTTAACTTTCTGTGTAATCTGTTGCTATTTCAGGAAGAATTGGATATAATAAGATATGTATGCAAATATTGGCTTGGAGATGAATGTTATTTATGTCAAAAACAAAAGCAGAGAGATTTTTTGACGATATAAGGGGTAAAAGCATCGCCTTTATCGGTATCGGAGTTTCAAACAACGATGTTATAAGAATGTTCCTGAAAAAAGGTCTGGACATTACCGTCTGCGACAGACGCACCCGCGAAGAAGCGGGAGAAATTGCGGAGGAGTTCAAAGTATTGGGCGCTAAACTTGCTTTCGGGGAAAATTACCTTGAAACCGCCTGCGGCTGCGATATAATCTTCCGCGCTCCCGGGGTGTATTACAATATTCCCGAACTTAAAGCGGCAAGAGAAGCGGGGAAAGTCGTTACTTCCGAAATGGAAGTGTTCTTTGAACTTTGCCCTTGCAAAATTTATGCAATAACGGGAACGGACGGCAAGACCACTACTACGACCATAATTTCCGAAGTCCTTGAGCGAAGCGGCAGAAAGGTACATAAGGGCGGAAATATCGGCAGGGCGCTTCTGCCGATAGTTGAGGAAATTGACGAAAACGACGCCGCTGTTGTGGAACTTTCAAGCTTCCAGCTTATCAGTATGCGCAGATCGCCCGACAGCGCGCTTATAACCAATATCTATCCCGATCATCTTAATGTACACAGTTCCATGCAGGAGTATATCGATGCGAAAACCAATATTATTGCCCATCAGAACGCGTTTTCAAGAACAGTTCTCAATGCTGACAACGAGGACACCGCCATGCTGAAAGGATTGGTACGCGGAAAGCTGAACTGGTTCAGCAGACAGAAAAAGCCTGACAGGGGAGCGTTCCTTGACGGCGACGGCTGGCTTTGCTATTATGAGGACAGAGTTACCGAACGCATTGTAAACAAAGACGAGATACGAATTCCCGGTATGCATAATGTGGAAAATTACCTTGCGGCGATAGCAATGCTTTACGGGGAAGTTCCCGTTTCTGCATTTGCGGAAACGGCGCGGGAGTTCGGCGGAGTGGAACACAGGATAGAATTTGTCCGCGAACTGGACGGAGTGAAATATTACAACGACAGTATTGCAACAAGCCCTGTCAGCGTAATTGCGGGACTGAATTCTTTCGGACGTCGGATAATCGTAATTGCGGGCGGTTCCGACAAGAAGCTTGACTATAATCAGCTTGCCGAACCTATCAATAAATATGTGAAAACTCTCGTTCTCCTTGGTCAGACAGCCGATAAGATAGAGGAAGCGGTAAAGAATTATCCTGATTATGATGAAGATAACTGCCGCATTATCCGTGTAAAGACCATGGAAGAAGCCGTTGAGGCGGCAAGAATGTCCGCGGAAACTGGAGATGTTGTTTCACTTTCCCCTGCAAGCGCAAGTTTTGATATGTATAAGAATTTTGAGGAGCGGGGACGGCATTATAAAAGTATCGTAAACGCTCTTGAATAAAGGAATGAAATAAAATGGATCTGAACAAGACTATAATGTCTCTTTGCCTTGCGAAAGGCGTTTCGGGGGACGAATCCGAAGCGGCGGAACTTGCCCTTTCCATGCTGAAAGAGTATACGGACGACTGCTGTATCAAAAACGGCAATGTTATCGGGCATTTCGGCGTTAAGGGGAAGAAGCCCCACGTTCTTATTGACGCCCACATCGACCAGATAGGACTTGTGGTAACGCATATCACGGAGGACGGTTTTCTGAAAATTTCCAACTGCGGCGGTATTGACAGGCGTATTCTTGCGGCACAGCAGGTAGTCGTTATGGGAAATGTTCCGGTAAACGGCGTTATATGTTCCGTTCCGCCCCATCTGGAAACGGACGAAAGCAAAGTTCCCGAAATGGCGGATATCTGCATTGATGTGGGAATGTCAAAAGAACAGGCGGAAAAGGTCATTTCCCTTGGCGATAAAATAGTTTTCGCACCGCACTGCGAAAAGCTTCTTGGCGACCGTATAAGCGGAACTTCCCTTGACGACAGATGCGGCGTTGCGGCTGTTCTCAGAGCAATGGATATTGTAAAGGATAAAGCTTTACAGTGTGAAGTAACAGTGCTGTTTTCCACACAGGAAGAAGTGGGGGAGCGGGGCGCGAAAATCGCGGCTTTTGACATTGACCCAGATATTGCCCTTGCGGTAGACGTAAGTTTTGCGCTGACTTCGGACGATTCGGAACTGAAATGCGGCAAAATGGGCAAAGGCTGTATGATAGGATTTTCTCCCGTGCTTGACAGGGGGCTTTCGGAACAGTTCAGGGAAATTGCTGTCGGAAAGGAATTGCCATATCAGACAGAAGTAATGAGCGGTACAACGGGAACGAATGCGGACAGATTTTCGGTGAACCGAGGCGGCGCGAAAGCGGTGACTTTGTCCATACCATTAAAGTATATGCACACTCCCGCGGAAGTTATTTCTGTTTCGGACGTGGAAAATACCGCACGGCTTATTGCCGCGTATCTTGAGGAGGTAAAGTGATGGATAAGAAGTTTCTGAAAGAACTTTGCCTTATAGACGGAACTTCGGGCGATGAGGACAAAGTCCGCGGGTATATAATTTCAAAGATAAAGGACTTCTGCGAATACAATGTTGACCCGCTGGGAAATATTATTGCCGAAAAAAAAGGCGCGGGCAGGGCAAAAAACAAGGTAATGGTTTCTGCGCATATGGACGAGGTGGGAATGATAGTAACTTCCGTGAAAGCGGACGGAACGCTGACGCTTTCCGCAGTTGGGGGAATTGACCCCCGCGTTGCCATAGGCAGACCCGTAGCTGTGGGCGACAGCGGAATTTGCGGCGTTATCGGCTCGAAAGCCGTCCACAACATGACAGATGAGGAAAAGAAAACTGCTCCGAAGTTCACAACAATATATGCGGACATCGGAGCGGCGGACAAGGAAGAAGCGGAAAAGTACGTTCAGCCCGGAGACAGAGTGTATTTCAAGTCGGAATTCGGCATAACGGAGGACGGTTTCGTCAGCGGAAAGGCAATTGACGACCGCTTCGGCTGTGCGGCTATGATTGAAATGATTCGTTCGGAACTGCCTTATGACTGCACTTTTACATTTGTGGTTCAGGAAGAAGTTGGCTTGCGTGGTTCGAGAACTGCGGCGTTTGCCGTTGACCCGGACTTTGCCATAGTTCTTGAATCCACCACCGCGGCGGATATTCCTCTTGCGGAGGGCGAAAAACGCTGCTGCGAACTGGGAAAAGGCGCGGTAGTTTCCTATATGGACCGTTCAACTATCTATGACAAGGAATTGTACAGGCTTTCTAAGGAAACGGCTTCGGAGAACGGCATAAATTGGCAGACAAAAACAATGGTGGCAGGCGGCAACGACAGCGGCGCGATACACATTTCAAAGGGCGGCGTTCGGACAATTGCCATCTCCGCGCCGTGCAGGTATCTCCATTCACCCGTTTGTGCCGCAAGATTTTCCGATCTTGAGGATTGCGAAAAGCTTGCAAAGGCAATGTTAGAAAAGATGTGTCAGCTTTGATAAAACGCATTTATGACGGAATTTCCGAACGTCTCACCGACAGCTATTACGGAAAAAAGATAAAAGCGGCGTTCCTTGCTTACGGAGCGGCTTATGATTTCTGTAAATTCTACGCCTGCGATTGTGACGGATGTTCGGGAACGGTTCATATATACAATTCTTCAATGGTAATTGACGGAAACTGCGATCCCGAAGATATTCTTATTCTTGTCCATATGGCAAAGCCCGTTACCATAGAAGTGTCAGACGATCATGCTTTACAATTGCCGGACGATTACAAACGCCGAAGCAGAACGCTTTTTATGGGAAAATCGGGAGAAACGGACATTCTGGAAAGCGATATTGCCGCGGACAGCAATTTTGAAGAATGTTATGCTATTCTTAAAGAAAGTTTTGAGGATTTCGGAAGTTTTGACCAATGGTATGTGGACATTTCACATAGGATAAGGCATGGAGTTTCCGGACTGTATCTGTGGAACAGCACAACGGTTACGAAATGTTTTGATATTGACGGATTTGTATTTGTTTCGGGAATTGCAACTGCCGGAAGGAACAGAGGCAAAGGCTGTGCGCGGCGTGTCCTGCGCTGCCTTGCGGAAAAGTTTGAAAAAGAAAGAAAGAATTTATATTTGTTTGCCCTTGAACACAGGCGGACGTTTTACGAGTCTATCGGTTTCGTTCCTGTGGGCGGGGACATATTGTACGAACGGAAAGGTGATTTTTAATGGCAGAAATATTTGACCCAAAGCCTGCGGTACAGAAAGGCTTTGAAATTGATGAAAGAATACTCAGGCTTGCGGAGAAAGCGGAGGAAAGCTGCGCGGAGAGATTTGCGGAGATAGACAGGACCGCTCGGGTAAACGGCGAAAAAGTTCTGAAAGCGTTTATCGACAATAAAGTCAGCGCGGCTTGCATGACAGGAACTGCGGGTTACGGTTACGGAGATGTGGGACGTGATACGCTTGACGCGGTTTATGCTCAGATATTCGGCGGCGAGGACGCGCTTGTGCGGCATAATTTCGTTTCGGGAACGCACGCGCTTACCTGTGCGCTTTTCGGCGTTCTGCGAAGCGGTGACAAGCTTGTGAGCCTGACAGGTTCTCCATATGATACTCTTGAAGAAGTTATCGGCATAAGAGGCAAGGGAAACGGTTCACTTGCGGACTTCGGAGTCTCCTATGATCAGGTTGAACTTCTTCCCGACGGCAAGCCCGACCTTGCAGAGATATTCAACAAGGCAAAAGACGCTAAAGTGGCTTACATACAGCGTTCAAGAGGATATTCCCTCCGTCCCGCTCTCACGGTGGACGGAATTGCCGAACTTGTAAAAGCCGCTAAGGGTGCAAATCCGAATATTTACGTTATTGTAGATAACTGCTACGGTGAGTTTGTGGAAAGTAAAGAGCCTTTACAGGCAGGAGCAGACCTGATAGTGGGTTCGCTTATAAAAAATCCCGGCGCGGGGATCGCAGAAACAGGCGGTTATATTGCAGGAAGCAAAAAGCTTGTGGAACAGTGCGCTTATCGCCTTACCTGCGTTGGAATGGGCAAGGAAGTCGGCTGTTCTCTGAATCAGAACAAGTCAATGTATCAGGGAATTTTCTTTGCGCCCGAAGTTGTGGCAAACGCGCTTAAAACGGCAGTTTTTACGGAAGAAATAATGTCGCTCTGTCACTTTAAATGCTATCCCGAAAAGGGGGAAAAGCGGGGGGACATCATAACCGCCGTTCTTATGAAAGACAAGGAAAGCCTTATAGCTTTCTGTCAGGGTGTGCAGAAAGGTTCACCCGTTGACAGCTATGTTCTTCCCGAGCCTTGGGATATGCCGGGATATGATTCGCAGGTTATAATGGCTGCGGGAACGTTTAACACCGGTTCTTCAATAGAACTTTCGGCAGACGCGCCGCTTCGTGAACCGTTTGCGGCATACGTTCAGGGCGGACTTACATTTGCAGCGGGCAGAATGGGCATTCTTACCGCTTTGCAGGAAATGTTTGACAGGCATTGTCTGAAATTGTTCTGATGGCTTTTCGGGAAAAATTCTGAAAATACTGTTGCAAAATTTCGGGGTATGTGGTATAATATACTTTGTATTTAGTAATTTTCCTGTAATTTTATTCGGAAATGAGGTAAAAGCTATGGATCTGGAAATGGTCAGATACCTTTCACAGCTTGGAAAACTCAGCTTCACCGACGATGAACTGAAAAAAGCTGCCGAGGATATGACAAGCATTATCGAAATTATGGACACTATCAAAGAAATTGACATTGTTTACGATCCTTTAAAGGATAATCACAACGTTTACCTTGGCGGTCTGAGAAAAGACGAGGCTATGGATTCTTTCCCGACGGAAAAGATCCTCAAGAACGCCGTAAACAGCGAGAACTGCTTTGTAGTTCCGAAAGTTGTGGAATAATTCGGAAAGGTGTGTAAACTTATGGATATTACTTCTCTGAAAATACGGGATATGCGTGAAATGCTCGATAAAAAGGAAGTTTCCGCAAAGGAACTTGCAGACGCATATCTTGAAAGAATAAACAATGTTGACGGAAAACTGGAAAGCTACATTACCGTTACTGCGGACGAAGCCCATGCCACCGCCGAAAAGGCTCAGCAGGCTATCAATAAGGGCGAAGCTTCCGCTCTGACGGGTATCCCTCTTGCTATCAAGGACAATATCTGCACAGACGGCGTGAAAACCACCTGCGCTTCTAAAATGTTGGAGGACTTTGTTCCGCCGTACAACGCCACCGTTATGGAAAAGCTGAATGCCGCAGACATTGTAATGCTCGGAAAAACTTCCATGGACGAGTTCGCCATGGGCGGTTCAACACAGACTTCGGCTTTCAAAAAGACAAAGAATCCATACGACCTCGGCAGGGTTCCGGGAGGAAGTTCGGGCGGTTCGGCTGCAGCGGTAAGCGCTTCTCTCTGCGCGGCGGCTCTCGGTTCGGACACTGGCGGTTCTATAAGGCAGCCCGCTTCTTTCTGCGGAGTTACCGGTCTGAAACCTACTTACGGACGTGTTTCCCGTTACGGTCTGGTTGCTTTTGCAAGTTCTCTCGATCAGATAGGTCCTATCGCAAAGGACGCTCACGACTGCGCCATAATTTTAAATGCTATCTCGGGATATGATTACCATGACGGAACAAGTGCGAAACGCGATGTTCCCGATTTTACCGAAAAGATAGGACAGAGCATTTCCGGAATGAAAATTGCAATTCCCAAGGAATTCTATGCCGAGGGCATTGATGCAGACGTTCGTGAAGCCGTTGAAAAAGCGGCTAAGTGGTACGAATCACAGGGTGCAGTCCTTGTGGATTGTTCCATGCCGTCCCTGAAATATGCGGTTGCGGCGTATTACTTAATAGCTTCCGCGGAAGCTTCTTCCAACCTTTCCAGATACGATGGCATCAAGTACGGACACCGTTCCGAAAAGGGCGATTCATACAACGACCTGATATGCAATTCAAGGAGCGAGGGCTTCGGCGACGAGGTAAAAAGACGTATTCTCCTCGGAAACTATGCGCTTTCCAGCGGTTACTATGATGCGTATTACGGCAAGGCAATGGCTCTGAAACAGCGTATCCGTGAGGAATATGAAAGCATTTTCCAGAAATGCGACATCATTCTTACGCCTACTGCGCCTACCGTTGCTTACGGTGTGAACGAAAATATCTCCGATCCTGCAAAGATGTATCAGGCGGACATCTGCACCGTTACAGTAAATATCGCTTCGCTGCCTGCTATTTCCACACCCTGCGGATATGATTCCAAGGGAATGCCCATAGGAATGTCAATAATAGGCAGACACTGGGACGAAGCTTCCATAATTCAGGCGGCGGACGCTTACGAAAAGCAGTTTGAACGCGTTCCTGCGAAAATATAAGGAAAGGGGAGTCTGAATATGTCTGCATATATACCTGTTATCGGTCTTGAAATACACGCTGAACTTCTTACAAAATCAAAGGTTTTCTGCACCTGTTCGGCAGAATTCGGCGGCGACAAGAACACCCGCTGCTGCCCTGTTTGTTCGGGTATGCCGGGAACTCTCCCTATTATCAATCAGACCGCTGTAGAATACGCAGTAAAAGCCGGTTTTGCTCTCGGCTGCGGAATCAACAAGTTTTCTGTTTTTGACAGAAAGAACTACTTCTACCCCGATCTTCCGAAAGCATACCAGATCTCACAGCTTAATCTTCCGCTCTGCATAAACGGACTTGTTCCCATTGAGTATGAGGAAAACGGCGAGAAGAAAACCAAGAATATCCGCATAAACCGTATCCACCTTGAAGAGGACGCGGGAAAACTTATCCACGACGACCTTAACGGCGTTTCCCTTGCGGACTACAACCGCTGCGGAATTCCTCTTATTGAAATAGTTACAGAGCCTGACATCGGTTCTGCCGAAGAAGCAAAAGCGTTCGTTGAGAAAATTTCCCTGCTGCTCCAGTATGCGGGAGTATGCGACTGTAAGATGGAACAGGGTTCGCTTCGCTGCGACGTAAATATTTCCATAATGAAGCCTACCGATACCGAGTTCGGTACAAGAGCCGAGATCAAGAACCTTAACTCCATCAAGGCTATCGGCAGAGCGATAGATTTTGAGATCTACCGTCAGGGCAAGCTTCTTGACATGGGTAAGAGAGTCGTTCAGGAAACAAGACGTTTTGACGACAACAGGGGAGAGACAAAGTCCATGCGTTCCAAAGAGGACGCTCACGACTACCGCTATTTCCCCGAGCCTGACATTTTGCAGGT
Organism: uncultured Clostridia bacterium; assembly: GCA_947629785.1. Lineage (GTDB taxonomy): Bacteria > Bacillota > Clostridia > Oscillospirales > Ruminococcaceae > RGIG8773. The sequence goes on from CANRFB010000003.1 coordinate 45,386, forward strand.
GAATTTCACCGACGAGGATCTGGACGCTATCCGCGCGAAGCTTCCCGAAATGCCTTATGAACGCCTTGAAAGATACCTGAAAAACGGTCTCAGCGAAACGGACGCAAAGATCATAGTCAATCAGAAGATACTTTCTGACTTCTTCGATGCGGCTGTAAAGGCGTATAACAATCCCAAGTCGGTGTGCAATTTCCTTATAGGCGAAATGATGCGCCGCATAAATCTTGGCGAAGTTTCCCTTGAAAACCTGCCGTTCACCGCAGAACAGTTTGCAAAACTTGTTGAAATGGCGGACACCGACAAGGTCTCCAAGAATGACGCGAAAAGCGTTTTCCGCACAATGTGCGAAAAGGGCGGCGATCCCGAAGAGATCGCAAAAGCCGAGGGACTGCTTATTTCCAACGATACGGGAAAAGTTGCGGAAGTTATTGAAAAAGTCCTTGCGGCAAATGAAAAGGCTGTTGCCCAGTATACGGGCGGCGACCAGAAAGTATTCGGATTCCTTATGGGACAGTGTACGAAGGAACTCAAAGGCGTATGCACTCCCAAGGTAATAAAAGAAGAGCTTGAAAAGAAGCTGAAATCATTATAATTATGGAGGTTTAAACTATGGATACCAAAGAAGTTATCAGATACTCAAGGATCGGTCTTACGGCGGCAAGTATTGCATTTTCGATCATAAGCCTTTTCAGTGAAAAGAGAAAAGTAGGAAGCCTTATAATGGCACTGTTCTGTGTGTCGGTCTCAAATCTCCTCAGCGATCTTTCCTGCTGTGAAGATGATTGCTGCTGCGATGATGATGAATGCTGCTGCGGCGATGAGGAATAAGGCGGCAATTCAATTTTTAACGAAAGGTTGTTATTCAGAATGATAAAAGTTGGCGGAACAGATCTGCTTGAAGAATTTGATCTTGAAGAAGCGCTTGCAAAAGTCGGGGAAACCATCACTCTTTACGCTTGTGTACACAGTGTAAAGCAGATGAGCGGATTTGCTTTCATTTCGCTTCGTACCGCGCGTTATGTGGTGCAGTCGGTCTACAGCGCAGACGAATGCAAAGACTCCATTGACGATATCCGCGAGGGCTGCTATGTAAAGGTAACGGCTGTTGTGAAGAAGGAAGAAAGAGCAAGAAACGGCATTGAACTTACTCTTAAAACCATTGAACTTATGTCCAAGCCGTCGGCGGACTACCCGCTGCACGTTTCAAAAAGACGTCTCGGCTGTTCATTGGAAATAAATCTTGACAACAGAAGCGTTGCACTCCGCAATCCTTATGAAAGGGCTGTTTTCAAGTTTCAGGAGGGAGTTGTGGAGGGATTCCGCAGGTTTATGCTGGATAATCGCTTTACCGAGATCCACACTCCGAAAATAGTTGCGCAGGGCGCAGAGGGCGGCGCCAACATTTTCCATCTGGACTATTTCCAGAAAGACGCGTTCCTGAACCAGTCGCCTCAGTTCTACAAACAAACGGCAGTAGCGTTCTTTGACAGGGTTTTTGAGATCGCGCCTGTTTACCGTGCGGAACGCCATGCAACTTCCCGCCATCTTAACGAATACATCGGTCTTGACTTTGAAATGGGATTCATCAAGGATATGTATGATGTCATGAATATGGAAACGGCTATGCTTCGGTTCCTGATGAAGTACCTTAAAGAAAATTATCAGCATGAGATAAACATTCTGGGCGCGGATATTCCCGAAGTAGGGGAGATCCCCGCGGTGAAATTCGAGGACGCCGTTGCGATAATCAAAGGTTCAAAGGCGAAAAATAAGTTTGACCTTGAACCCGAGGACGAAGTTTTCCTCTGCAATTATGCAAAGGAAAATTACGGCACGGAGTTTATTTTCGTGACCAATTTCCCGTCGTCAAAGCCGCCGTTCTATGCCATGAACGACAAGGACGACCCAAGAACTGCCTGCAAGTTCGACCTGTTATTCAGGGGACTTGAAATTACCACAGGCGGACAGCGTATTCACAACTATGAGGAACAGATCGAGAAAATGAAATCGCAGGGACTTGATCCCGAAGATTTCAAATCATATCTGGAAGTTCACAAGTACGGTCTGCCGCCTCACGGAGGACTCGGCATAGGACTTGAACGTCTGGTAATGAAACTTCTGGGACAGCAGAATGTCCGTCAGGCTTCTATGTTCCCAAGAGATCTGAACAGGCTTATTCCGTAAAACATAAACAGACCCGCGGTTTGCGGGTCTGTTTTCGTTTGCTGAAAAATGTGTATATACATTGACAAACAAAGCCATACTATGCTATAATATTAACAGAAAAAACGCTTTTTTAAGGAGATGATCATATGCAGGTTACTTCTACGGAATTTGAAGTGAATTTAAAGAAATATCTTGACCTTGTAAAAACAGAAGATATTATGATAACCGTCAATGGAAAGATCATTGCAAAATTATGCAATCCCAATGACCCCATATCAATAATATCGGGCGCACTCAAAGGCAAAGTTCCTGCCGATACAGACCGTCATTCTTTGCGTGAAGAAAGGCTAAAAAAATATGCGGTTGATGATTGATACGAATATTATATTAGATGTTCTTATTGGCAGAGAAGAATTTTATGACGACTCCGGAGCTGTACTGACACTTTGCAGGAACAAGGATATTCAAGGATTTACGACAACTTCTTCTATTACAGATATTTTCTACATAACCCGCAGAGCTGTTTCGGATATAGATGAAACATATAGTCTTGTTACAGCTATTCTTGATATTGTTGATATTCTTGTAATTACAAATGATAATGTAAAAACAGCGTTAGAATTACACGCAAAAGATTTTGAAGATTGCCTTATGGCAGTTTGTGCAAAAAATAACCGCTGCGACGGTATCGTCACAAGAAACAAAAAAGATTTTGTAAATTTTGGTATTAAATTATATTCTCCGGAAGAATTGTTAAAGCTGTTTCAATAGCCTACATATCTGTTATTTCGACAGGTCCGCGGTTTGCGGGTCTGTTTTTTTAGGTATTGTTTTCCTTTAAAATTTCTATTGCTTTGGGGAAGCCTTGTTCAGCTGCTTTTGTAAGCCAATAATGAGATTTTTCTTTATTTTGGGAAATACCGTCGCCGTTTTCATACATGACCGACAAGCTGAATTGGTCATCTGCATCGCCTTGTTCAGCTGCTTTCCTGTACCAATAAACAGCTTCTTCACTGTCATTTTCCACACCTTGACCGAGATAATAAAGAGAACCTAAATTGTATTGTGCTGCGGGGTAACCAAGTTCAGCTGCTTTTTTATACCAATAAGCTGATTTTTTGTAATCAAGAACCGTGCCTTCGCCTTTATAAAACGCTTCTCCTAAACAATATTGTGCTTTTATATGATTCTGTTCGGCGGCTTTAGTGAACCAGAAAACTGCTTCGGAACTGTTTTGAGAAACGCATTTTCCGGTCATGAACATATTACCCAACCTGTATTGGGCTTCGGCGTGACCTTGTTTGGCTGCTTTCTGAAACCATTTGACAGATTTTGCAAGATCACGGCATATGCCTTTATCACCATCAAAATAAATCTCTCCGAGCCGTATCTGTGCTTTGATCTCTCCATTTTCGGCAAGTATTTTATACCAATGGATCGCTTCCTCGCAATCCTTTTCTATGAAGGTACCATTGTAATATAATTCCGCAAGCTGAAACTGTGCGTCTGAATTTCCCTGAACAGCGGCTTTTCTGTACCATGAGATCGCTTGATAACAGTTCTGCTCAACTCCCGAACCGTACAGATACATATTTCCGACCATGAACTGTGCTTCGGCAAGATGTTGTTCGGCGGCTTTAAAAAAATATTCCGCAGCTTTATTGTTATCATTTTCTAAATATTTGCCCTCGTTATATAATTTGCCAAGAAATAACTGTGCGGAAGGATTCCCTTGTTCAGCTGAATTTTGGATAAGTGACAATGCTTTTGGAATATCCTGTGCGATATTCTCGCCGTAAAGATAAATTAACGCCAATTCAAAAAGGGCAGAATCGTTACCTTGTTTTGCAGATTTTGTGTACCAGAAAATGGACTTTTCGTGGTTTCTTTTGACGTATTCTCCCGTTCTGTACATTTTTCCGAGATTGTATTGTGCATCAGCATCGCCGTTTTCGGCAAGGAGAAAGGTATCGTAAAAATTTATTGACAAAGCGATCACATTCCTTTATCTGTTTATATTATTATACTCTAAAAGTTTATGTTTGTCAACAGCTTTCAGCCTATTAACATAAATTTAATAATATAGTATCATAATATAGTGAGGTGAAAGCGATGATAGAGTCGATGTGCAGCGCCATGGGAAAACGTGTCAGGAAGTGTCGTGAAATGTTGGGTTATACCAGAGAACAGTTTGCAGAGAAATTGGATATTTCAGTAACCTTTGCCGCTGACATTGAGCTTGGCAAAAAAGGAATGTCATTAGATACACTTATAAAAATTTGTGAGCTTTTTTCCGTTTCGGCAGATTATATTATATGGGGCAGGGGAGAACGTTCGGAGAATGTTGTTTCAAATCTTCTGTCTGAATTGGATAAAATCGAGGTCGGATATGCGGAAGATATTATCAGAACTTATGTAAAAGCAGTTTCTGATATAAAATTCAGAAAAATTATAAATTAAATGTATTGCTTTTAAACAAGAAGTATGGTAAAATAGTGGTAAAATAATTTGTATAGAGGTAATGTTATGGAAATTATACAACTCAATGAGCATACATGGTCATTTGAAGAAGGAACAGTCCGCTTTTTCCTGTTGGAGGGAATGGAGCGCGCTCTGCTTATCGACAGCGGAATGATGACAAAAAACGCCAAAGACCTTGCGGAAAAGATCACAAAACTGCCTGTTTCCCTGCTTAACACCCACGCAGATATTGACCATATCGGAAGCAATTCCCAGTTTGAGGAATTTTATATGAATCCGTCAGAATGTCCCAATTATTTCCACCACGGCGGAAGCGGACGGGTCATTCCCGTATGGGACGGCGACACCATCGACCTCGGCGGCAGACCGCTTAAAATAATCGCCATGCCGGGACACACTCCGGGAAGTATTGCAGTGTTTGACATTGACTCATGGATGATATTCAGCGGCGACCCGATACAGGACGGCAGAATTTTTATGTTCGGCGATCAGCGGGAAATGCACGCTTACATAATGAGTCTTGAAAGATTGTGGGATATGTCGGACGAATTTGAAAAAATATACCCCTCCCACGGTTCGCTTGATATTTCCAAGGAAATTATTCCCAAGCTTATTGATGCGGCAAAGGATATTCTTGCGGGAAAAGCCGAGGGCAAGCCTGAAAAGGTTTTCGGCAACAGGGAAGTTGTTCTCTATGATTTCGGCTTTGCGGGATTTCTATGCGATAAGTGAGAAATACGGAAAAATATCTGTATGAAATATAAAGAAAAATTTATTGCACATTTGCTATAAAACAAGCCTTAAAATCGGTGAAAAATAGTGCGTTTTGCAGGAAAATAAAAAAATCCTGCAAAATTTCAAAAAAGGTATTGACAAACGGGAAAAAGTAGTGTATTATAGATACATAGTTAAAAGTTTGAAAGCAAAGGCGCTTTGACGGACGGGTAAACTGTCTGTCAAGGCGCTTTTTTCATTCAAAATTCTAAGGGAGGAATTTATTATGTCAGAAACAGTAAATCAGGGTGTTAAAAGTGTTCCCGAATATTTTGGCTGCAACGTTTTTAACAAGGAGACCATGAAAGAGAGACTTCCGAAAAACGTTTACAAGTCCCTGCTGAAAACTCAGGAACTGGGCGTTGCGTTGGACGTTGACGTTGCGGAAGTTATCGCAAATTCCATGAAGGAATGGGCTGTTGAAAAGGGTGCTACTCACTATACACACTGGTTCCACCCGATGACAGGTATCACAGCCGAAAAGCATGACTCTTTCATTTCGCCTACAAGCGACGGAAAAGTTATTATGGAATTCTCCGGAAAAGAGCTTATCAAGGGCGAACCTGACGCATCATCTTTCCCCTCGGGCGGTCTGAGAGCTACTTTTGAAGCAAGAGGCTATACCGCTTGGGATCCTACTTCTCCTGCTTTTGTAAAGGACGGCTCACTGTACATTCCTACAGCTTTCTGTTCCTACACAGGCGAGATCCTCGATAAGAAAACTCCGCTTCTCCGTTCAATGGACGTTGTTTCCGAGCAGGCTATACGCGTACTGAGACTTTTCGGAAATACCACTGCTACAAGAGTTACCACAACGGTAGGTCCCGAGCAGGAATACTTCCTCGTTGACAAGAAGCTTTACGATCAGAGACGCGACCTTATCCTTACCGGCAGAACGCTTTTCGGCGCAAAAGCCCCCAAGGGTCAGGAACTGGAAGACCACTATTTCGGAAACATCAAGGAAAGAGTTTCCGCTTACATGAAAGACCTTGACGAGGAACTCTGGAAATTAGGCATTCTTGCCAAGACAAAGCACAACGAAGTTGCTCCCGCGCAGCACGAACTTGCTCCTATTTTCGCAACTTCAAATGTTGCAGCCGATCAGAACGCTCTTACCATGGAGATAATGAAAAAGACCGCTCTCAAACACGGTCTGGTATGTCTGCTCCACGAAAAGCCTTTTGCGGGCGTAAACGGTTCGGGTAAGCACAACAACTGGTCTATTTCCACCAATGACGGTCAGAATCTCCTTGATCCCGGCGAGAATCCCAAGGACAACATTCAGTTCCTTACATTCCTTGTTGCAGTAATCAAGGCGGTAAATAATTATTCCGACCTGCTGAGACTTTCGGTAGCTTCTGCGGGCAACGATCACAGACTCGGCGCAAATGAAGCACCTCCTGCAATTGTTTCCATATTCCTCGGCGATGAGCTTCAGACTATACTTGACGCTCTGGAAACAGGCAGGATGATAACCACAAACAAAGATAAGGAATTTGTTATCGGCGTTGAAGCACTTCCTAACTTCCCGAAAGACACCACCGACAGAAACAGGACTTCGCCGTTTGCTTTCACTGGAAACAAGTTCGAGTTCAGAGCGCTTGGTTCTGCGGATTCCATCGCCTGCACAAATATGATACTCAACACGATCGTTGCGCACGTTCTGAAAGAATTTGCCGACAAGCTGGAAAATTCCAAGGACTTTTCTTCCGACCTCAACAAGCTGCTTATCGAGACTATCAAGGAAAACAAGCAGATCATCTTCAACGGCAACGGTTATGATGATTCTTGGATCGAAGAAGCCAAGAAGCGCGGACTTCCCAATCTTGTTTCCACGGTCGACGCCGTTCCGCACTATTCAGATGACAAGAACGTTGCTATCTTTGAGGAATTCAAAGTCCTTACAAGGACTGAGATCGAGTCCAGACAGGAAATTCTCCTTGAAAACTACTCCAAGATCATTAATATCGAAGCCCTTACAATGGTCGATATGGCAAGAAAGCAGATCATTCCCGCAGGACTGGAATTTACCAAGGAACTCGCGGATTCCATGGTCGCAAAGAAATCGCTGGGCGTTAATTTCGACGCGGAGAAAGCGCTTATCGACAAGGCTTCCTGCCTGACAAACAGTATTCTTGAAGCTACGGACGCTCTTGACAGCAAGCTTCTTGAAGTAAAGAATTACGAGGAGGGCGAGCCTGCTGCAAGATATTACAGAGATGTTATTTTCGCGGCAATGCAGTCTCTGAGATCTGTAGTTGACGAACTGGAGACAATTGCACCCGAAAAGATATGGCCGTTCCCCACATACGCCGATCTGCTTTTCAAGGTTTGATCCGAAGTTTCTATTATCCGAGATGTGTGAATACTGTTCATGCATTTACTCACTTTACACGGCAGACGGATTTTCCCTGAATCTGTCAGCCAATCTCCCTGAATGCCCGTCCGGAAATATCCGGACGGGTGTTTTTATTTTGTTATTACCTTTTTATGCCAGCATTTTTTTGAACATTCCGGACATTTCAAAACACGGTCGCTGCCGTAATGAACGGAAAATATGACCGCTTTTTTTGACGGAACATATCTGTTGCGGCAGTTCTGGCATTCGTAATATCCGGAATCCCGTTCAAGCAGCACGGCATAAAATTCAAATACTATTGCAGTGATACCTCCGGAAATACATAGGAAAATGCTTACAAACGGTTCACTTGCGGCTATAAATAATCCGCATACGACCATTATCAGCGAAATGAATACTCCCGACAAGCCGATGAAAAATTCTGCTTTTGTAAGTTTTGTGTTTTTATCCTTTTCAAGTTCAGAAATGTCAGCAAGGTTTTTCTCGGCTATCTCCTTGTAATTTTCCATGGCAATTTTTCCTCCCGTAAGCAGTTCGTTTACACTTATTCCCAGTATTCCGCAAAGTTCAATCATGATCGAAGCATCGGGCAGAGAACGTCCCGTTTCCCATTTTGAAACGGCTCTGTCGGTTATGCCGAGTTTTTCGGCAAGGGCTGCTTGGGTAAGACCCATATCCTTTCGGCACGCGGCAATAAATTTTCCTGTTTTCTCCTGATCCATACCTGATACCTCCTTTCAGCCTTAATTATACATTATCCAAAGATTTTTGTAAACATACCGGAAGTTGAGCTGCGGAAAATTTTTTTACAAAATAATTTCTTAACAATTACGTCGTAATTTGTCTTGATTATCAATTACCATCTGTTCGGGAAAAATACGTTGACAAATCATAAGAATGTGGTATAATATAATAAGTTTATAAGGAGGGTTTTATATGGCAATGAAGATCGATGAAAAAGGCTTTAATGCTGTGGATATTTTTTTAAAGGAAATTTCTGAAAAAGGCAAGTCTGACACTGTATGTCCATATTGTAAAACCAGACTTGAACTATTGACAAACAATACTTCTTATGAAGTAAAATGTCAGACACAGAACTGTTTAAGAGAAACATTTCGCGGTATATAACTAAAATACTATTCTGAAGCGCTCCCGCTTTCATAAACCAAGCGGGGTGCTTTTTAAATTTTTGACAACATTTTTTCAAAATATGGTTGAAATTTGTAACAGGATAGTGTATAATAATAGGGAATTATTTTTTGTAAAGGAGAATTTCCCATGTATAACGATATTATGGATACTATAGGCTTCGTCGCCAATGCCGACCCCGAAGTAGGCGAGGGCATGAAGAAAGAACTTGCACGTCAGAGGAGAAATCTGGAGCTTATTGCCAGTGAAAATCTTGTTTCTCCTGCGGTAATGGCGGCAATGGGTTCGGTGCTTACCAATAAATACGCCGAGGGTTATCCCGGAAAACGTTACTACGGCGGCTGCGAATGTGTGGATATTGTGGAAAATATCGCTATCGAACGGGCAAAGAAGCTTTTCGGCGCGGGCTATGCAAACGTTCAGGCACATTCGGGCGCGCAGGCGAACACCGCCGTTTATTTTGCACTTCTCGAACCGGGCGACACCGTTCTGGGAATGAGCCTTGCCCATGGCGGACACCTTACGCACGGTTCTCCCGTAAACCTTTCCGGAAAATATTTTAACTTTGTTTCCTACGGTCTGGGCGATGATGAAACCATTGATTATAACAAGGTTGAAGCTCTTGCCAAGGAGCATAAACCGAAACTTATAGTTGCGGGAGCATCGGCTTATCCGAGAATAATAGATTTCCCAAAACTCCGCGAAATTGCCGATTCCGTGGGCGCATATCTTATGGTGGATATGGCGCATATTGCGGGGCTTGTAGCCGCAGGAGTCCACCCGTCACCCGTTCCGTATGCTCACATTACCACAACGACTACACATAAGACCCTCAGAGGACCGAGAGGCGGACTGATCCTCACAAACGATGAGGAGCTTGCAAAGAAGATAAACAAGGCTGTTTTCCCGGGAATACAGGGCGGACCGCTTATGCACGTTATCGCGGCAAAAGCCGTTTGCTTCGGCGAGGCGCTTAAACCCGAGTTCAAAGAGTACGGCAAGAAAATCGTTGCAAATGCTCAGGCGCTTGCAAAAGGACTCGTTTCAAGAGGTTTTGACCTTGTTTCGGGCGGAACTGACAACCACCTTATGCTTGTTGATCTCCGTCCATTTGACATTACCGGAAAGGAACTGGAACACCGTCTTGATGAAGTATACATTACCGTAAACAAAAATGCCATTCCCAACGACCCGCAAAGTCCGTTCATTACGAGCGGCGTGAGAATTGGCACTCCTGCCGTTACAAGCCGCGGACTTGGTACTGACGACATGGAAAAGATCGCGGAGTTCATTTACCTGACTGCAAAGGATTTTGAAAACAAAGCTGATGAGATCCGCGCGGGCGTAAATGAAATTTGCGCTAAATATCCGCTTTATGAATAATTTCCGAATTTAATAATTTGTCCCCGTTTTAAGACCGATACGGCTTTAAAACGGGGAAATTGCTGATAGGCTGTGATCTAATGAATACTCCTCTTGCGGACAGGATACGTCCGAAATCTCTTGACGACGTGGTTGGTCAGTCACATATCCTCGGCGAGGGAAAACCGCTTCGCAGGATAATCGAAAACGGGAAGATCCCCAATATGATATTCTACGGAAGTTCGGGAGTGGGGAAAACCACCGTTGCACGGATAATTGCAGAAAATGCGGGAATGAAACTTCACAAGCTGAACGGCACTTCCGCTTCAATATCCGACATCAAGGACGTTATTGCCGATACAAACACCATTGACGGCATTAATGGTGTTCTGCTATATCTGGACGAGATACAATACCTTAACAAAAAACAGCAGCAGTCTTTGCTGGAATATATTGAAAACGGTCAGATAACCCTTATTGCTTCCACCACCGAAAACCCGTATTTTTACGTTTACAACGCCATAATAAGCCGCTGTACGGTATTTGAATTCAAGCCCCTTACGGCGGAAGAACTCATGCCTGCAATAACGCGGGCATTCCATCTCGTGGCTGACGAAATGGGGATCAAGATCAAGGTGGAAAAAGGCGTTGTGGATCATATTGCCCACGGCTGCGGGGGAGATGTGCGCAAATCCATAAATACCGCAGAACTCTGCGTCCTTTCCGCAGCGGGAACGGACAGTGAGATAATAATTACAAAAGAAACCGCCGAAACGCTTACACAGCGCAGCAATATGCGCTATGACCGCGACGGCGATTCTCATTACGATATTTTGTCGGCTTTGCAGAAATCCATACGGGGTTCGGACGAGAACGCCGCGCTCCATTATGCCGCACGGCTTATTGAAGCGGGGGATATTATCTCACTTTCGCGGAGACTTCTGGTCATTGCTGCGGAGGATATAGGTCTTGCATATCCGCAGGCAATTGCAATTGTAAAAGCCTGCGTTGACAGCGCTATGCAGCTTGGACTTCCCGAAGCCCGTCTGCCGTTGGGAGAAGCGGTCATACTTCTTGCCACATCGCCCAAATCCAATTCGGGCATAATGGCAATAGACGCGGCTCTTGATGATGTGAGAAACAAGGATTGCGGCGATTTCCCAAGACATCTGCAAAACAAGCATTTTGACGGCGAGGGCGCGGCTGTGGTCGGGCAGCATTATCTGTATCCTCACAACTTTCCCGATCATTATGTGAAACAGCAGTATCTTCCCGACCCTATAAAGGACGCCGTATATTACCAATACGGCGAAAACAAGATCGAACAGGCTGCAAAACATTACTGGGAGAGAATAAAAGGGAAATGATCATTGTTCCCCGAATCTGCTTTCAATTATTTTCGGAGAAAGGTCGGAGGAATATTTCCAATGTGAAATATGTCCTTCGGTTATGAAATATTCGGGCGGGCGGTGTATTGCGGCACCGTTGAAAACGTCAACTATTATAAGCTTGACTTTCATTTTTTCTGGAATAAGAGCTTTTATGTAAACGCTTGCGTGCTGTCCTGCCGAAACGCCCTCCTTTGGTTCGGCAAGTCCTGCAAGATTAGGCGCAAGTTCCACGAATATCCCATAATCTTCCACACTGCGGATAATTCCCGAAACTGTCTCGCCGTAGTTGAAACGTGAAGCGTTTTCTTCCCATGTGCCGAGAAGTTCTTTGTGGGAAAGCCAGACTCTTCCGCCGCTGATGTCCTTTATTACAACAAAAATATCCTGTCCCGCCTGAAAGCGGTCGGAGGGGTGGGAGATCCTCGAAACGGATATTGCGTCTATGGGAATAAGGGACGGTATTCCGCAGCCTATGTCAACAAACGCCCCGAACTGTTCAAGATGGGTGACTTTTGCGGGAATGACATCTCCGGGAGTAAGGCGGGAAATAAATTCTTCCATGCACTCCTGCTGTGCGGCTTTCCTTGAAAGTACGGCGTTGTATGCTCCGTGTTCGTCCTTGTAGATCTGCTTTATCTTGAAACAGACAGGCTTGTTGACCTTTGTTATAAGGGCAATATCCTTGGTTGTTCCCTCGGCAATGCCTATTGCTCCTTCTTCGCGGGGAATGACGGCTTTTGCGCAGGGAATATCAAGGTGGAGATCATGATCGTTATCGCATATCAGTACGCGGGCTTCAAGGGTTTTCTCCTGAAGCATGGCTTCCTGCATGGCGAAAATTGACTTTAAGCAGTTCTGGTTTTCGGGCGCGGCGAATATCGCGCCCTCAGGGCTGAAATTTTTCATTTTGTACCTCCCGAGTTTTGATAGAATTGTATCGGTTCGCTTTTCAATTCTATGCGCAGACGCGGGAGGATATTCTATAATTTGGAAATGTTTCTTCCGCCATAGCCTATGATAATTCTGGTGGCTTGCGATTCTTCTTCGCGGCGGCAGACAACTTCAAGAATATGGTCGGAACCGGCATAGTCCCGTTCGCTGCCCTCGGCATCGCGGATATAGGCGGCATTGTAGATCGGCATGGAATAGGTGGGGGACGTTCCCGAAAGCGTGTTGAATGTTGCAAAGTTGTTTATGCTGTTTGTGGGATGTTTTGAGTTTATTTCCCGCGTTCCGACAGATGCAAGGGGAGAAAGGGCTCTTTTCAGTGCTCCTGCTGCATGATCTGCGCTGTCGGGAGAATCAAAACTTGCTCTTATTTTCATTTGGATCACTCCTTTTGAATGGGATATTTTTAGTTTACAAAAAATTTCTTAAAATATTGATGAAAATAATTGCCTTTGACAGTAAAATGTGGTATAATATCTTTGTATGTTAATTTTTTGGTTCGGAGATGTGGAATATGGATATTCGTCCCAAGGATATTCTTGTTATGAAAAAAAAACACCCTTGCGGCGATAACCGTATGCTGGTGCTAAGATCGGGAATGGATTTCAAACTGCGCTGCTGCGGCTGCGGTCATGAATTTATGGTTCCCAGAAGCAAAATTGAAAAAAATGTCAGAAGCGTTGAGAGAACGGAATCTTCCGAGCCGTAGCGTGTTTTCTTTTTGAATGGAAATAATTTGAAAGGAAAATGCGAATGTTTGAAAAATTAAAGCTTACGGAGCAGAAATATAACGAAATAGGCGAAAAGCTTACCGATATGTCGGTCATTTCCGACAATAAGCTTTACGCTTCCCTTATGAAAGAATACAAGAATCTCACTCCCGTTGTGGAAAAGTACAGGGAGTATGAAAAGTGCAGGAAAACCATGGAGGACGCCCGCGAACTTCTTGACGAGGGCGGTTCGGACAGGGAAATGAAAGAACTTGCTCAGATTGAATTTGACGAAAGCAGGGAACGGCTGGAAATTCTCAGCGAAGAACTGAAAATTCTGCTTCTGCCGAAAGATCCCAATGACGAGAAAAATGTTATCATTGAAATTCGCGGCGGCGCAGGCGGCGAAGAAGCGGCACTTTTTGCAAATTCGCTGTTCCGTATGTATTCCATGTACGCGGAGGCAAGGCACTGGAAAACGGAAGTTCTTAATGCGAATCCCACAGAACTTGGGGGATTCAAGGAGATAAGTTTCAGCGTTGAGGGGGAGGGCGCGTATTCGCGGCTGAAATATGAAAGCGGCGTTCACCGCGTTCAAAGAGTTCCCGAGACCGAATCACAGGGACGTATACACACTTCAACGGTAACGGTTGCAGTTCTTGCGGAAGCCGACGAGGTGGAACTTGAAATTTCTCCTACAGACCTGAAAATAGATGTTTTCCGCGCGTCGGGAGCAGGCGGTCAGCACATCAACAAAACGGAATCGGCAGTTCGGATAACGCATATTCCCACGGGTGTTGTTGTGGAATGTCAGGACGAACGCAGTCAGTACAAGAACAAGGACAGAGCCATGAAGATACTCCGTTCCAGACTGTATGAATCGCTTATGGAAGAACAGAATGAAAAGATAGCTTCCGAAAGAAGATTACAGGTCGGTACGGGAAATCGTTCCGAACGGATAAGGACATATAATTTCCCCGAAAGCAGGGTAACGGACCATAGGATAGGTCTTACGCTTTACAAGCTTGAATATATATTGAACGGCAGCCTTGACGAAATAATCGACGCCCTTGCAACGGCAGATCAGGCGGCAAAGCTGTCGGCTCAGGGTGACGAATAAAGGTGAATTCAATGCAATTTGAAACAAAGCTGCTTTCATCTTCCGAAACGGACATAAAAGAAGCGGCTGAAATAATTATAAAGGGCGGAATCGTTGGAATGCCCACCGAAACGGTTTACGGGCTGGCGGCTGATGCGGAAAACGCCGACGCGGTGGCGGAAATTTTCAAAGCCAAGGGCAGACCGCAGGACAATCCGCTGATAGTTCACATAGAGGATATTGCGGACTTTGAAAAATATGCAAAGAATGTTCCCGATATGGCGTATAAGCTTGCGGAAAAATTCTGCCCCGGACCGTTGACAATGGTTCTTCCGAAAAGAGACAGGATCCCCGATGTTACCAGTGCGGGACTTGACACGGTGGGGATCCGTATGCCGAGCCACAAGGCGGCTCTCGCGCTTATAAGGACAAGCGGAAAAGCCGTCGCCGCGCCCTCCGCAAATCTTTCGGGAAGTCCCAGCCCCACAACGGCAGCCCATGTTATGGACGATATGCGTGGGCGTATTCCTGCGATAATTGACGGCGGAAGCTGTCCGGTGGGTGTGGAAAGCACGGTAATTTCCTTTGAGGGAAACGCGGTGCGTATACTGCGCCCGGGGTTTATTTCCGCGGAGGAACTTTCGGAATTTGCAGAGGTGATAATTGACCGCCACATTACGGAGGCGGCTGAAAGCGGAGAGCGGGTGCTTTCTCCGGGAATGAAATACAAGCACTATTCCCCCAAAGCAAATGTTACCATTATCGAAAGCAGCGGAACGGATTATGTAAAATTTGTCAATTCACAGGGCGGAGAGGGCGTATACGCTATGCCTTTCGACAGTGATGAAAAATTCTGCGAAATTCCCTGTATTCCATACGGGGACAGCAGTGAGGAACAGGCGGCACGGCTTTTTGCCGCATTAAGGAAATTTGATGAGCTTGGCGCGAAGCAGGTCTATGCAAGGTGTCCCTCAAAAGAGGGCGTGGGACTTGCGGTCTATAACAGACTTCTCAGGGCGGCGGGCTTTGAGGTAAAGGTTATATGACACGTTCGTATAAATGAAAGGATGAAAAAATATATGAGCGCAGCGCACGATATAGCTGTTATAGGTCTTACGGGGCAGAGCGGTGCGGGCAAGACCACGGTATGCAAGGTTTTTGACGAATGCGGATTTGCGATTATAAATGCTGATAAAATTGCCCGTGAGGTAATGGAAAAGGGAAATCCCTGCCTTGAAGAAGCGGCGGAATGTTTCGGAGAAGATATTCTCAACGATGACGGAACGCTTAACAGGCAGAAACTTGCGGATATAGTTTTCAAGGACAAGGAAAAGTTAGAGCAGCTTAACGCCATAAGCTATCCCTACATAACCTCGGAAATTCTGAAAATGATAAATAAATATACCGAGGAGGGGGAAAAATATGTGCTTCTGGATGCGCCCACGCTTTTTGAAAGCCGCGCGGACGATTTCTGCGATCTTATCATAAGCGTTACGGCTTCCGAAAAGAACCGCACGGAGCGGATAGCAAAGCGGGACGGGATTTCCCCCGAACAGATAAAAAGCAGATTTTCTTCACAGCATACGGAAAAGTTTTTCATAAATCATTCGGATTTCATAATCAAAAACAACAAATCCGCTGAACTTCTCAGAGAAAAGGCAAAGGAAGTTGCGGCGAAGATCAAGGAGTATTATAAATGCTGAAAAAGCTCGGCAGCGTAATTGCCATAATTCTTATCGGCTGTCTGGTGTGGGTAATATTCAACATTGAAACTATCAGCAAAAAGTATATTTTCCCAACGGAATACAGCGGATATGTTGAAGCTGCCGCTTACGAAACAGGCGTTGACAAATACCTTATTTATGCCGTTATCAGAACGGAAAGCGGTTTCAATGAAAAAGCCGTGTCGGACGTGGGAGCGCGGGGGCTTATGCAGCTTACCGAGGACGCTTACGAATGGGTAAAGTTCAGAATGGGCGATGAACGGGAAATTTCCTATGACGATATGTTCGACCCGCGGTATAACATTGAATACGGCAGCTATCTTATAAAATTGCTTTATGAGGAATATAATGACGCGGGAACTGCCGCAGCGGCTTATCATTCGGGAAGAGGAACGGTAAGCGAGTGGCTGAAAGATCCCGACTACAGTTCCGACGGGAAAACTCTTGACGATATGCCCGAGGGCAAGACAAAACATTATGTAAAAAAGGTTATGACGGCTTATACTAACCTTTATAATGACGATGAATAAAATTAATTTTGAAAGGATCGTTTTATATGTCAAAAGTAAAAGAAAAATCACCTGCCGCGCTGCTTAAAGAACAGCTTTTTATGGACAGGAAACACGCGGGACTTATCATGACCGAGGAGCAGACCTCGGAATGTGACGATTTCTGCGAAAGCTACAAGGATTTCCTCAACGGCGCAAAGACTGAAAGAGAAGCCGCGGCTTCTGCAATCGAGCTTGCCAAGGAAGAGGGCTTCAAGGAATACACAAAGGGAATGGCTCTTAAAGCGGGGGACAAGATATACTTTTCCAACCGCGGAAAGGCTGTAATTCTTGCGGTAATAGGCAAAGAGGACATGGGCAAAGGCGTTCACCTTGCGGCGGCGCACATTGATTCTCCGAGAATTGACCTGAAGCAGAATCCCCTTTACGAAGATAACGAAATAGCGCTTTTCAAGACCCACTATTACGGCGGTATCAAGAAATATCAGTGGGCGACCATTCCTCTTGCCATTCACGGCGTTATTATCAAGAAAGACGGTACAAAGATCAATGTCAAAATAGGCGAGGACGAAAACGATCCCGTATTTTTCATAAGCGATCTGCTTCCGCATCTTGCGCAGGAACAGGTAAAGAGAACCCTTAACGAGGGCATCAAGGGCGAAGAACTAAACATTATTGTGGGTTCAAGACCTTTCCGCGATGACGATATAAGCGAAAAGGTAAAGCTCAACATCATGTCAATGCTTCACGAAAAGTACGGAATTATAGAGTCGGATTTCCTTTCGGCGGAATTGGAAATGGTTCCCGCGTTCAAGGCAAAGGATATAGGTTTTGACAGAAGTCTTATCGGTTCTTACGGACATGACGACAGAGTATGCGCTTATACCGCGCTGGAAGCTATTCTCGGCTGCAATAGTGTTTCAAAAACAGCCGTTGTATGCCTTACCGATAAAGAAGAAACAGGCAGCGACGGAAATACAGGACTCTGCTCCGCTTATCTGAAAAACTTCCTATACGACCTTGCGGACAGTTTCGGCGCAAAGGGCAGAGATGTTGTTGCGAATACGGAATGTCTTTCCGCGGACGTAAATGCGGCATTTGACCCGACTTTCCCCGATGTGGTGGAAAAGAAGAACGCTGCTTTCCTGAATTACGGCGTTGTGGTAACAAAATTCACGGGTGCAAGGGGCAAATCGGGAACTTCCGACGCTTCCGCAGAATTTGTGGGACGTGTCCGCGCTCTTATGGAGAAGAACAGCATTATCTGGCAGACAGGTGAACTTGGCAAAGTGGATCTTGGCGGCGGCGGAACCGTTGCGGCGTACCTTGCAAATCTCGGCATGGACGTTATAGATGTAGGCGTTCCCGTTCTGGCAATGCACGCTCCTTACGAAGTAGTTGCAAAAGCGGACGTTTACATGACATACAAGGCGTTCAAGTCATTCTTTGAAGAATAAGCGGCAAGGGGGAAACTTCCCCCTTGTTCTGAATAAAAAACGAAAGGAATTTTCTGCCATGAAAACCGTGAAACTTACTCTCAATCCTCTTGATAAGAAAAGCAAGATAAACAAGGAAATTTATTCAAACTTTTCCGAACATCTGGGACGCTGCATTTATGACGGCATTTATGTGGGCGAGGACAGCGATATTCCTAACATTGAGGGCTTCCGCAAGGACGTGGTGGAGGCTTTCAAGGAGCTTAAACTTCCCGTTCTGCGCTGGCCGGGGGGATGTTTTGCCGATGAATATCACTGGAAAGACGGCATCGGCGAAAAATCCAAGCGCAAACATTTGATAAATTCCAACTGGGGACACGTTGTTGAGGATAACAGTTTCGGAACGCATGAATTTATGCGCTTCTGCGAACTTGTAGGCTGCGAACCTTACATAAGCGGAAATGTCGGCAGCGGAACGGTTCAGGAACTTGCGGAATGGGTGGAGTATATCACATTTGACGATTTATCGCCAATGAGTGAACTTCGCCGAAAGAACGGCAAAGAACGGGCTTGGAAACTTAAATACCTCGGCATCGGAAACGAAAGCTGGGGCTGCGGCGGAAATATGTCCCCCGAATACTACTGCGACCAGTTCAGGCGTTATGCAACATTCTGCCGCGAATACAGCGGGAACAAGCTTTTCAAGATAGCCTGCGGACCCAACGCGGACGACTACAACTGGACGGAAGTCTGCATGAAGAAAATTACACCTTGGAACATGAACGGACTTTCCCTGCACTATTACACCATTCCAACAGGCGACTGGAACCGCAAGGGCAGCGCACTGGAATTTGACAGCTCGGAATATTATTCAACACTGAAAAGCACCCTCAGAATGGAAGAACTTGTTACCCGTCACGGTGAAATAATGAACCGCTATGACCCCGAACACAAGGTAGGGCTTATTGTAGACGAATGGGGCTGCTGGTATGATGTTGAACCCGACACAAATCCCGCGTTCCTCTATCAGCAGAATACCATGCGTGACGCAATTGTTGCGGCGATCAACCTGAATATATTCAACAGACATTCCGACAGGGTTTATATGGCAAATATCGCCCAAGCGGTGAATGTTCTGCAAGCGATACTGTTCACCGAGGGAACGAAAACCGTTAGAACGCCTACATTCCACGCTTTTGAACTTTTCAAGGCGCATATGGAGAATACCCTTATCTATTCGCATATTGAAAATGAGGAAGTTTCCGAGGGCGTTCCTGCGCTTTCACAAAGCGCAAGCATAAATGAAGCGGGAGAGATGGTCATTACTCTTGCGAACTGCACCCTTGACAGGGAATATTCCGTTGACATCGGCGGGGTATGTGAGATAAATTACGCAAAAGGACGTATTCTTACGGGAGAAGTTCACGCGTGCAACAATTTTGATTCACCTGAAAATGTGGTAATAAAAACTCTTGACGTTAAAGTTTCCGGCGGGAAAGCGGCAGTGGTCCTGCCTGCTTGCTCCGTTGCGGAAATAGTTCTGAACTGACATGGAATTTCCGAAACCGTGCAGGCGCTGTCTTTTAGAACAGGCAGGGGAGACCAACCTTGCAAAAAGCGTTGCGGAACGCGTTGCGCTTATTCCCGAAGAAAACAAAGCAGAGGAGAAACTTTACCGGAAACGCCTTGAAATATGCCGCGGCTGCGATTTTCTGATAAGCGGCGTCTGCGGAAAGTGCGGCTGCTATGTGGAGATCCGTGCGGCGCGGCTTTCGGGGTACTGCCCCGCCGCAAAACCTTTGTGGTAATACAAAAGAGCCGTTGCGAAGCGGGCTCTTTTAATTTTACTTGCAAAGTATAAAAAATTGTGTTATAATAAAAATAACAAGAGACGATGGAGGTGTTTTCAACATGGAACACAGAGTGATTTCTCCGAAAAATGATATAGTTTTTAAGGCACTGTTCGGACAGAACGATGATATTCTTATGAATTTCCTGTCAGATATATTAAACATTCCTTTATCTGAAATTTCCGGTCTGACGGTTATCAATCCAGAAATAGTTCCCAGCACTACTGATGGAAAGCTTACAAGGCTTGATATAAGACTTGTAACCAAAACAAGAAATATTGACATTGAAATGCAGAAAGCCCGTGATGACGATTATCGAGAACGTATTCTCTGCTATTGGGCAAATATGTACAGTGAAGGTATAAAAAAGGGCGGAGAGTATGCAGAACTCAATCAGACAATTTCATTGAATATACTGGATTTCAATATGTTTGATTGCACTGAATATCAATCTTCGTTTTCTATAAGGGAAGACAAAAGGAATGAACTGTTTTCCGATAAGTTGTCTTTATATTTCTTTGAACTGAAAAAAGTTGGAAATACAGTTGACATAACCGACAGAAAAAAGATATGGTTACAGCTTATCAATGCAAATAACGAAAAGGAGTTGGAAGAATTGGAGAACACTAATATCTCTATTATTCAAAAGAGTGTAAACACCATTTACCGACTTAGTGATGATGAAAATATACGAGAAATGATAAGACTTCGCGAAGAAGCCGATATTTTGGAAAGGTCACGGCTTTATAATGCAGAAAAACGCGGCAGGACAGATGCAATCAGAGAAATAGTAAAAACAATGCTGACCGATAAACATTCTAAGTCAGAAATTTCCAATTTGCTGCATATTCCTATTGAAGATATAGAAAGAATACAAACCTCCGAATAAAATCAGGAACTGCTGCTGATCTGCGGCAGTTCCGTTTTTTATTACGTAAACCATTTCCTTACAAACGGAATAAACATTCCGCCCGCCGAATTGCCGAGAGTCATAACTATAAGATAGCCGAACGCCTTTGCCGACCACATTTCCGCGGCGGTGAAGTAGAACATATTCGCAACGCAGTGCTCAAATCCGCTGAGGATAAACACCATTACAGGCAGGAACACCGCCAGCATTTTTCCAACGGGGTTCTCTATCTTCCTGAAACCGTCCGCGGCTATGAACATCAACATTCCGCAGAAAAACGACAGTATCAATATGCTTAGCAGGTTGTCCGCGAGCTTTGTTTCGCAAAGCCCTGCGGCTTTTTCGCTTATGCCCGAGACCCGCGTGCAGAGGATAAGTCCGCCTGTTGCCATTGTTCCCGCAAGATTTCCGAGCCAGATGATAAAGAGGTCAAATATGTAGGACGGCTTGTTTTCCACGGCGTAACCGACTTTCCCCGTGAACAGATTGAACCCGAAAGACAGTATCACAAACAGCCCCGTTCCGAACAGAAACGCGCCTATATACTTATTATCGCATGAAAGATAAACTATCCCGCCGATACCTATGGCAAAACCCGTCAGCAGCGCCCGAAGAAAAATATCAACCACTCTTTTCAAAATATCACAGCCTTTTTTAGAATTCTGTATCAATTATAACATTTTCCGCCAAATAAAGCAATAGCAAACCTGCATTTTTTGCGCCGCAACATTTAATAGAATAGTAAAAAAAAAAAAAAATATTTTGTACAACACTTTGTTTATAAAATATGCTAAAATAATCAAGTTGGAAATTTTAACAATTTTTTCACGGAAAGGAAGTATATTTTATGAACGCAAAAAAATTGCTTGCGGCATTGACCGCGCTTACAATGGCAGTCTCCCTTGCTGCTTGCGGCGGAAATGACGAGTCACAGGGCGAAGCTGACGGAACAACGACCGCTTTTACGGCAGGAACTGAAAACGACAGTGAGGAGACTACCACCGCAGCTGACGAAGAAGAGACCGAAGCCGAGACTACTACAGAAGAAACGACTACTACAGAAGCCGAAACAGAACCTCCACTCGAAGTTGTAGAGCCTGCGGCGGAAGAGTTTACATATAACTATGACGCGGCTTTAAAGGGTGCTGTAATTACAGCTTACAACGGCGAAGCGGAAGCTATCCGTATACCTTCGGAGCTTGGCGGAGATACTGTCGTTTTGGTGTCGCTCGAAAGAAATGATCATGTTAAAAAGGTTGAACTTCCCGATAGTATAACAACAATTGGTAAAAATGCATTTAATAATTGCAGGAACCTTATCAGCATCAATATTCCCGACGGTGTTACAGCAATTGGTGAGAGAGCGTTTTATTACTGTGATAATCTTGTCAGTGTTGTTATCCCCGACAGTGTTACAAAGATAGGAGATGAAGCATTTAGCTACTGTGAAAATCTGAAAAAAATAGAGGTACCAAGTGGTGTTGAAAATCTTATGAAAACTTTTGTGAATTGTGAATCTCTTGAAGAAGTTATACTGCACGAAGGTCTTAAAAGTATAGGTGAAGAATATTTTGTTGATGAGGACGGAGACGGTAATGACGACAGATATGGTATCGACTACTGGTATATTGGCTTGGGTGGCTATACGTTTCAAGGCTGCAGCAGTCTTGAAAGTATAACCATACCCGAAAGTGTAGAGGTAGTTTGCAGAGGAGCATTTGAAGATTCAGGATTAAAAAGTATTGTTATACCAAAAAATGTAAAAGAGATCAGACCAGAGGCATTTAGCGGCTGCACAAATCTTACAGATATTGATTTTCAGAATAACATGAAAGTTATGCCTTCCGATATGTTAGGCGACTGCACAAGCCTTGAAAATATGAAAATTCCTGACGGTATAGAAGCTATTGAAGGCGGAGTATTTCATAACTGTACAAGCCTTAAAGATGTATATATACCGGATAGCGTGAAATTTATTGGCAGTGGTGCGTTTTACGATTGTACCTCACTTCGTGAACTTGAACTGCCCGATGGTTTGGCATATGAATATTTTGCTGCACGCGGGTATGTAACAGATACATTTAACGCAGCTTCTGCATTTTACGGCTGTGATGGTCTGACCGTTACATACAAGGGCAAAGAATATAATTATTCAAACTGGGACGAGTTGACCCAAGCTGTAAAGGATTCGGGAATTGAATATACGGTAGAATAAAAATCATATCAATTTTGTAACTATCCTTAAAAATCACCAAACGCCGCCTTGACGGGCGGCGTTTTGCTTTGCGGTTTACGAAAAATTCAGAAAATATTGTTGAATAGCGGAAATTTTTGTATTATAATTGATTCTTGTTAACTGTTGAAACGAGGGTTTGTTATGAACGAAAATGTTACCGTCCGCACGGCGGAGCTGTCGGATATTGATATACTTGTAAAATTCCGCTTTCTGTACCAGAGCGATGCGGAGGGCGGGCTTACCGAAACGCAGAAAGAATGTCTGTCAGAGCAGCTGCCCGGATATTTCCGTGAGCATATCGGCAAGGACTTTACCGCCTATCTCGCGGAAACAGGCGGGGAAGTGGTCGCCACCGTTTTTATGGTCCGGCTCGAAAAGCCCGCAAGCGTTCACTTCCTTAACGGCAAGACCTGTTACCTGATGAACGTTTACACCGCCGAGGGACACCGCCGTCAGGGAATAGCTTCAATGCTGCTTGACAGGCTTATTTCCGATGCACGTTCCGAGGGGATAACCTGCATTGACCTTTCCGCAACGGCTATGGGCAAGCCTGTCTACCTGAAAAAAGGCTTTATAGAGCGGGGCAACACCGAAATGCGCCTTGAACTAAAAGCAGACTGAGTCTGCACGCTTTCAGGCGAAGTTTTGTTGTTTTCCGCGTGTGCCTGTCGTGCATTGAGCAAAATTATATCTACAAAAAATTGAGAGTTGAGATATAAGCGTTACTGCAATATCTTAACTCTCAACTCTTAACACTCAACTCTGCTCAGATCTGTCCTTTTATTTTGCAGAGAGTGTTCTTTTCAAGGCGGGAGACCTGCGCTTGGGAAATGCCTATCTCATTGGCAACTTCGACCTGCGTTTTCCCAAGGAAGAACCGCAGATACAGAATATTCTTCTCACGGGGCTGGAGCATACTTATGGCTTCTTTCAGGGAAATTTCGTCCAGCCAGTTGTTGTCATCGTTCTTGTCGCCCACTTGGTCGAGAACGTACAAAGTGTCTCCCGCGTCGGAATAAACGGGTTCATAAAGTGATATCGGGTCGGTTATGCTTTCAAGGGCAAGAACTACGTCCGATTGCTTAACGCCTATGGTTTCGGAAATTTCCTTGACTGTAGGCTCTTTTTGTTTCTGAGCGGTAAGCTGTTCCTTTGCCTGCATAGCTTTGTACGCAAGGTCGCGGAGGGAACGGCTCACGCGGATAGGATTGTTGTCGCGCATATATCGGCGCACTTCTCCGCATATCATAGGTACGGCATAGGTCGAGAACCGCACATCAAGTTCGGTGTTGAAATTGTCTATCGCTTTCATAAGCCCGATACAGCCCACTTGGAAAAGGTCGTCGGCGTTTTCGCCCCTGCCTATGAATTTTTGTATAACGCTTAACACAAGGCGGAGATTGCCGTTTATAAGCTTCTGCCGCGCCTGCTTGTCCCCCTGCTTGCAGAGCTTTAAAAGCTCCATTTTTTCAGACTCCTTAAGTACCGTAAGCTTGGACGTATCCACGCCGCTTATATCAACTTTATTGTAATACATAAATATCGGCTCCCGACAATGATTTCTGTTAAGATTATTGTCAGGAGCCGATTTTAATATTCATAACAGGCAATAAACAATAATTGGAAATTACATTATTACCTTTTCCAGTTCGCGGCGGAGTTTTTTGATGATACGCTTTTCAAGCCGGGAAATGTAGGACTGGGAAATTCCTATCATGTCCGCGACTTCTTTCTGGGTCTTTTCCTTTCCGTCAATAAGCCCGAAGCGCATTTTCATTATACATTTTTCGCGGTCGGGGAGACGTTCCACGGCTTCGAGGAGAATGTTCTTCTCCGCTTCGTTTTCGATGCCGCCGTTTACGGTGTCCTCGTCCGTTCCTAAAATATCCGAAAGCAGAAGTTCGTTGCCGTCCCAATCGATGTTCAGGGGCTCGTCTATGGAAACTTCATTCTTATATTGGCTTGTTTTCCGCAGGAACATAAGAATTTCGTTCTCGATACACCGCGAAGCGTATGTTGCAAGCTTTATGTTCTTGCCGGGGCAGAATGTTTTTACCGCCTTTATCAGCCCGATAGTTCCGATAGAAACAAGGTCTTCTATGCCGATGCCCGTTGACTCGAATTTCTTGGCAATATATACCACCAGCCGCAGATTGTGGGTAATAAGTATCTGCCGCGCCTGTTCCTTGTCGGTTTCCAGCATAAGGAAAGTTTCCTCCTCCTGCGTTCTGGAAAGGGGAGGTGGCAGAGTTTCGGGACCGTTTATGTAAAAGACATCTCCCGCTTGCTTTGGCGGAAAAAGCCGTTTCAGCCCTGTTTTCAGAAGTTCTAAGAGGTTCATTTGACAATCAGTCCTTTCATGATTTTGCAGGTCACAGGAGCTTGGGGTTCAGAACGGCATATTCCATTTCGCGGTCAACTATGCCTATGTAAACGTCGGCTGTCCTGCGGACGCTGTTTTCCGTGTCTTTGATAATTACGGCGGAGGGCTTGAAAATAGGTAACATTCCTCCCGAAGAAATTGTTGAAAACGGTATGAGTCTCCAACCGCTGATATTCTTTTCGGCGGAAAGCGCGTCTTCCAGTTCCTGCGGCTCGAAAATTCCCGAAAGCTTGTTTTTCCCGCATACAATGACGGGTCTGCCCGTGAAAACATCTGTAAGATTGTTGCAGGAATCGCTTACCGCGGTAAAGGAAGCCGTTCTGCCGTTTCGTGTAATGGTGACAAGATACTTTGCGTCGGAGGAATTTCCCCTGTCAATAAAATATCTGAAAAATGAGATCGCCGCATATGATATTATTGTGGAAACTATCAGCGTCAGCAGGGAAATATTTACATACAGCACCGAATTGTGCCATACCATGTTCTGCCCGCCCGAAAGTATGGAAATTCCGTATTCTATCCCCGCGAAGATAAAGCTTACGAAGAAGAATATAAGCCCCGTTCTGTAAAGTTCTTTCGGGGACATTCCGCTGAAAGCCGTAATTATCATTACCGCCGCCGAAAGTATACGTATTATAAGCAGAAGCAGGGTATTCAGCCGCGGAAGCAGTATTATAAGCGAAAACAGGCTTCCCACTACCGCCGCAAGCACGCATTTCCCGTTTTTTAACGGCGAATGTATAAGCCGCGCGGTGGTTTTCAGAAGGAAGAAATTAGCATAAATGCTTGTAATAATGAGAATATCGACATATATGTACATTTGATACCGCCGTTCCGAAGTTTTTTGTGTGTCCACGTCATTAATTATAGCTTGTTTGGGCATAAAAAACTGTCGATTATGGGACAAAGCTAAAAATCGGCGGAATAAATAAAAATGTCCCCCGAAATTCATCGGGGGACAAGCATATTGCAAAGATTTCAGTGTGAAAGCAGAGCAGTCAGGTAATTGATAAGTTCGGTTATCTGCGGTTTTGAGAACTGACCGTCCGCGCCGACCGTTTTGCCCTTGGCGATCATCTGCTCGTTGATAAGCGATGAGAACAGCAGAACGGGGATCTTTTTGAGGTTACTGTCGTCTTTTATCAGTTTTGTAAGCCTGTGACCGTCCATTTTTGGCATTTCAATATCGCTGATAACGCAGGCAATATGTGAAGTAACGTCTGAACTGTCTTTATACTGTGATACATAATTCCATGCGTCCTCGCCGTTTCCGAAAGAGACGATATTGTGGAAACCTATATTATTAAGGGATTCGGTTATCATCTTGTTAAGGAATTTGGAGTCGTCCGCAACGACTATTCTCTTGTTTCCAACGACCTCGTTGGGGCGGAGAGCGTTTTCAATGCCGTCGAGATCAAGACCAACGTTCTTATTGAGGGCGGCAACTATCTTTTCAAAGTCAAGGATAATTATTATCCTGTCGTCGATCTTGGCAACGCCTGTAGAAAGCCCTACCGCGTCGCTGCCCGTACCGTTGGCAACAGCCGGAGGATCGGAAATTTCAGACCATGATATTCTTTGTATGCCTTTTACTTTTGTAACGTGGAAAGCCACATTCATGCGGTTGAATTCGCAGATAATGAATATCTCTTTTCCCGAATTTTCATGAGGAACATGAATGACTTTATGCAGGTCTATGACTGAGATCAGCTTATCACGCGGAATGAATACGCCTTCAACTTCTTCCGGTGCGTTAGGAACGGGGGTAACGTCCTGATTTATCATAATTTCAACAACTTTGGAGATATTGATGCCAAAGTTATTCTCGCCCACCTGAAATTCAAGCAATTCAAGTTCGTTTGTTCCGCTTTCAAGCAAAATATTTGTATTATTCATGGGAAAAAACCTCCTCTGATCTGAAACGCCGCAGCAGAAATTTTTCATCTGAACGTGGCAAAAATCCTTAGGTTATATTATACAACATTTATAGAAAAAAATCAACATTTTTTTGTTATTTTTTGAAAATATAGTGATTTTGCATAATAAATACCCCTTAATTTTCTCCTTTCAGATGTTTTAGCATACGTACATCTTCTCCGAGGAATACTATAGGGGTATATCCTCCGAAAATTCTGGAGATGAGGCGGTCGTTATAGTTCTTCTGAAGTTCGTCCGAGGAAAAGTTTGTGCTGATTATCGTGGGGTGTCCCAGATTCATGCGGGAATTGACAATGTTGTACAGAGTGGATTCGTAAAAGGACGAGCGGAATTCCGAGCCGAGGTCGTCAAGAACAAGCAGATCGGCGTCGATAAGAGTCTGCATAGTGTCGGAATTGGGGTCTTGTCCGCGCCCGAAATGCTCATTTTCTATAATTCTAAGGTAGTTTATCAGTGAACCGTAAGCCGCGGAGTAACCCTTTTCGGCAGCGGCTTTGGCTATGGAAAGCGATAGATGTGTTTTTCCAAGACCTGTCTTGCCTATGAAAAGCAGACTGGGGGACTTAGCGGAGAATGACGCGGCGTATTCCTTGCAGAAACCAAGATTTTCGGACATTTTACGGTAAACTTCCGCACCGCTTTCCTTGTAATAGTCAAGGGAAAAGTGTTCAAAATCGCAGTCGGGCATATTTGCTTCAGAGTTAAGAGCTTCTACTGCAAGCCTGCTGAGAAGTTCATTGTAGCATTTGCAGCGTTTGACGCCGTTGTAGCCCGTGTCCTGACACAAGTCGCAGAAGTATTTTACTTTCAGGTAGTCCTCGGGAAATCCGTGACTGACAAGCAGGTTACTTATCATCTGCTGTCCTTGTAAGTTTTGTTTCTTGATTTTTTCAAAATTTTCCCTGTAATTTCCGTCACGGCGGAGAATGACTTTCGTCAGTTCAACGCTTGTCCTTGATACCTGAGCGTATATTTCGGCAATTTCGGGAACAGCCTTTTCAACTTCCGCTTTGCGGCGGTCGAGTTCGCGTTCGGCGCGCAGTTCGCGTTCCTTGATTATGTTTGCGGCAGTTTCGCATATTTGTTTGCTGTACGGCATGGCGGAGTCCTCCTTAATTTTTCTTTATCTTCGGGGAATTGTTCATGGCGTGTTCCATTATCCTGTCAAGGTCATAGGAATGATTGCCGCTGTCCTTTACGGACTTGGCGGCTTTTTGAACTTTTTGGGAATTATCTTCCTGCGCTTCCTTTACGGTGTTTATGCCCTTTTCGTACCATGACAGCAGAATTTTGTTCATGTAGCTGAATTTCAGTTCGCCTATGGTGTCTATCATTTTTTCGTAAGCGTAAACTATAAGGTCAATGGAGATATTCTTGGCTGCCCAGTCCTTGATATACTTGCTTTCGGAAGTGGTAAACGCGCGTTTCAGTTTAAGCTTCGCGGCTACCTGTCCCTCCAAGGAGAAATAATTTTGCAGGCAGATTATTTCGGCGGAAGCCTGTTCATGGGTGGTTATGCCTTTTTCATGCCAGTTCACGGCGGTCTTTTCAATATATCCGATACTTGCTTTGTTTATCTGTTTGGCGAAACTTATTATCATTATGAGAATATCGGGGGCAATATTATAGTAGTCGTGCAGCCATATAAGCGTTTGCTGTTCGGTGTGGTTAAGAAGCCGCCCAAGCGTGGAAGAAGCCGTATCCAGCAGTATTTTCAGGCTTTCCGATTCGCTGAGCCTGTCCGCAATTTCTCCTGCGGAAAGCTTTTTAATGCTGCGTTCGTGTTCAAGTTTTGCCGGATTGCTTTCACTCTGCACTGTCAAGGTGTTTGGCTTTACGGTTTTTGGAGAATGTATTTCTGCGGGTTCGCTGCCGTCGGGAAAGATTATTCCCACTTGCTGCCAGTATGAAAGCGCGTCCTCCACATCGTCAGGGGAAGCGCCTACGGCTTCGCCCACAGCGGAAAGGTCGATTTCCGAAAGCTTATTCTTTAATATGTAAAGCAGGACTTTCACAGCCTTGCCGTTTGCAAGCTTCAGAAAGTCGGCTGCCGCATCGGGTACGGCGAAAACTCCGTCTCCGCCTGCCCAGTTAACTTTATATTTCATAATGTAAAATATTTCCTTTCAAACACGGTTTAAAACTGCTGTAAGAAATATTATAGCACATTTCCGGAAAAAAATCATTAAAAACTTGACCAAATTTTATTTTCGTGATATTCTATAAATATAGTGATTTAAAAAGAGCAAAATTCAACATAAAGGGAGAATTTGTAAATGGAAGATAATAACAATATTTTGGAAGGACCCGATACCCCGCAGGAAAGCAGCGGCGAGGAGGGGAGAGTCACATATACAAAGCAGCAGAGTTTTCTGTATACGGCAATATGTGTGGTACTGTTCTTTGCGATATATTTTGCGGTGAAAGGCATAGGCGGGGTCATAAACCGTCCGTATATGATGTTTGTTTACGGAGATGAACTTGCGGAAGAAATGATTGCGGAAACATTCGACATCAGCGGAATATCTTCCGGAAGCGGTTACAAATTTGAAAATGCCCGCCTTGAAAAGGATAGTTCCGGGTATGCTGTTTCCATGCTTTTTTCAAGCGATGAACTTTACGAAAGCGAGGAGGAAAGCGGGTACTATTCCCATGCGGAGGAAGTTCTCGGCTTCGATTTCGGCAACCCCGCAGCAGACGAACGGATAGAATTTTACCCATACGCCGAAAACCCATATTTTGCCGAATACGCTTACGGAGAGAAATATACCGATACCCTTACCGCGGAAAATGAAGTGTACTTTTTTGAATGGGAGGGCAGACAGTACGCTTTTTACAGTCTGCATGACACGGAAATTTCCTCGGAAATAAGAGGTTTGTTCGCAAATTCGGAAAAAGTATTCTGAAATGGTTGCAATTTGATTTGAAAAGTGGTATAATTATTGTATATGTGAAAAATAACGATAATTTGTGTGCTTAAAGGAGAATCTTAATTGACAGATTATAAAAAAGCAACTATGGATATTCTTTCCAAGAAAGCCGAACCGCCGCTTTGTTTCCTGCACAGCTTCGGCTGTCAGCAGAATGTCAGTGACGGCGAGAAAATTCTCGGTCTGCTTTGCGAAATGGGTTACGGCGTTACGCAGGACATTACTGCCGCCGATTTGATAATATACAACACCTGCGCCGTGAGAGAGGGCGCGGAACTGAAAGTTTACAGCCTTGTGGGGAACCTCAAGAACCTGAAAAAGAAAAAGCCCGGGCTTATGATCGGCGTTTGCGGCTGTATGGCTCAACAGGAGAAAACCGTTGAAAATCTGAAAAGAAGCTACCCCTATGTGGACATTATTTTCGGAACATTTGCCCTTGGAGAACTTCCACGGCTGCTTTATAAGGCGCTTACCGAAAAAGGCACGGCTGTGGATATTTCCGAGTATAAAGCAGATTTCCCCGAAGATATACGTCCCGTCAGAAACAGCGGTTTTTCGGCAAGCGTTCCCGTAATGTACGGCTGCAACAATTTCTGCTCATACTGTATTGTTCCGTATGTCCGCGGACGGGAAAGAAGCCGTTCGCCCGAAGCCGTGCTTTCGGAGGTAAAGGAACTTGCGGGGCAGGGTTACAAGGAGATAATGCTTCTCGGTCAGAATGTCAATTCATACGGCAAAACCTTGGACGAGCCTATAAGCTTTTCGGAACTTCTGCGGAGGATAAACGGCATAGACGGGGATTTCCGAGTGCGGTTCATGTCCTCACACCCGAAAGACGTTACAAAAGAACTTATTGACATGATTATTGACTGCGAAAAGATCTGCAAACACCTGCATCTGCCGCTTCAATCGGGAAGCGACCGTATTCTGGAAGCCATGAACAGGCGGTATACTTCCGAAAAATATCTGGAAACGGTGGAGTACGCAAGAAGCAGAATACCCGATTTTTCGTTCAGCACAGATATTATAGTCGGTTTTCCCAATGAGACTGCGGAAGATTTTGAAGCTACTCTGAACGTTGTACGGAAAGTAAGATATGACAATATTTTCTCTTTCATTTATTCAAAACGGACAGGCACAAAAGCTGCTGTCATGGAGGACGCGACTCCCGAGGAGGAAAAGAAAGAACGCATACAAAGACTTCTGGATATTCAAAGGGAAATTTCCTCAGACGGCTTTAAAAGGTTTATCGGCAGAACTCTTACGGTCTTGTTTGATTCAGCCGATGAGGACGGGTACTGTTCGGGAAAGAGCGATGAGTTTATCATTGTAAAAGCAAAAGCGGATACTTCCGTTATAGGAAGTTTTCAAAGGGTGAAGATCACCAAAGCCTTTAACTGGGCACTTGAGGGAGAAATTATAAACGGCTGAAATTGCGGAAAGGAGTGTTTGATTATGACGATGTCGGGAATTGGTGAGGCAGTGAAATTTTACAATATTGTCAAGCGAAATTCGGTGTCGGGTGTTTCTTCCTTTGACGATGCCGTTGCGGACGCTGAGGAGAAATTTGACACAAAGTCTGCTGAGGAACTTTTGCAGGATACGTTGTATGAAATATACAGGAACAAACAGCAGGAAAGTTCCGAAAAAGAAGAGAAAAAGGATTTTTGGGAAACACGCACCGAGCGGCAGAAACTTCTTGACGAGCAGTTCGAGAAAGCAAGATTACAGCGGGAAGCCTTTGAAAAGCTTATGCTGAAAAGAAAGCAGGCAAATGAATATTTTTACAGCGGTGAGGGAGTGCTTTTTCTTCATTCTGCAGCGGCGGATATTTTCGCACACATGGGTTTGTTTTAAAAATTGTTTATATAAGGAGATATTGAGTATGAACGTTATTGACAAAGCAAGAGAACTGGGTCAGCTTATTCAGGCTGACGAAAGGTATGCGGCTTACTGCAAAGCCAAGGACGCCAACGACAAGGACGAGGAACTTCAGCAGCTTATAGGTGAATTCCAGACAAAGAGGGTGGAGCTCAACACCGAAATGTCCAAGGACAACAGAAGTGCGGAACGGCTCACCGCCCTTGACGACGAAATAAAGTCGCTTTATGGAACTATTATGGCAAATAAGAACATGGCGGCTTACAATGAAGCCAAGAACGCCATGGACCATATGCTGAACCAGATAAATATGGTTATCACCTGTTCCGCAAACGGTGACGATCCCATGACCTGCCCTACCGAACCCAGCGGGTGCAGCGGAAGCTGCGCTTCCTGCGGCGGCTGCGGCTGAGAAAAAACACATTCCAATTGAGAGGAGAACCGATGACCTGCCGTTTCCGCGGCGGGTCAAACGCGGTATATTACGGCTATGCAGATAGACTATGAACACCTTTCCCCGATGATGAAACAGTATTTTGAAGTCAAAAACAAGTATGAAAATTACATACTGTTCTTCCGGCTCGGGGATTTTTACGAGATGTTTTTTGATGATGCGGTAACTGTTTCAAAAGAGCTGGAGCTGACTCTTACGGGTCGGGACTGCGGCTTGGAAGAACGTGCGCCTATGTGCGGTATTCCTTATCACGCCAGCGAAATGTACATCAAACGCCTTATAGAACTGGGACACAAGGTGGCTATATGCGAACAGCTTACCGATCCGAAAGACGTAAAAGGCGGCATTGTGGAGCGTGACGTTATCAGGATAGTTACCCCGGGAACGCTTACGGAAAGCAGCTTTCTGGACGAATCGAAAAACAACTACATATGCTGTGTTTATGCCGGCAGCGGCGAATGTGCGGTCTGCTTTGCCGATATTTCCACGGGGGAAGTACATCTTTTCCTCAAAAAGGGAAAGGATATACAGTCGGAAATTATAAACGAACTTTCAAGGTTCATGCCCGCGGAAATACTTTTCAATCCGTCATTCCTTGATTTCAAGCAGGTGACAGATTTTATCAGGAATAAGACGGAAAGCTCGGTGCAGCTTTTAGAAGAACGCTGTTTTGACATTTCGGAAAATCCCGATGTTATAACAAAGCAGTTCGGCGTTCCGGAAATATGCGAGATAGGACTTAACGAGGGTACTTCCGAAGCTGCCTGCGTGTGCGGGCTTTTCGGGTATATCGGGGAAACGCAGAAAGCGCTTGTGGGGCGTTTTACCGAAATAAAACGCTATAATGACAATTTCTTTATGGAACTTGATTTTACCGCAAGACGTAATCTGGAACTTACCGAAACAATGCGCAGCAAGGAGAAAAAAGGCAGTCTTATGTGGGTACTTGACCACACACAGACTTCAATGGGCAGACGGCTTCTGAAATCCTATATTGAACAGCCCCTTGTAAAGCCTGCAATTATTATAAATCGTCTTGATGCGGTAGAACAGCTTTGCAAAAAGTCCGTTGTCCGCGAGGAATTAGAAGAACAGCTTTCCTCGGTCTATGACTTGGAACGGCTTATGACAAGGGTAATGTATAAGACCGCTACGCCGAGAGACGTTAAATCCTTGTCCGTAACGGCGCTGCGGCTTCCGGAAATAAAAAAGCTAATGGAGAATTTTTCCTGCAAGCTTCTTACCGAACTTAACGGCAAAATGCACACTCTTGAAGAAATTTCGGGGCTGGTGGAAAATGCAATAGTTGACGAACCTCCCGCAAATGCCAAAGACGGAGGAGTTATAAAGGACGGTTTCAACGAGGAACTGGATCACCTCAGAGATATTGTCAAGAACGGAAAGAGCATTATTGAAGATATAGAACAGAGAGAAAGAGAACGTACCGGAATTAAGAACCTGAAACTGGGCTATAATCGGGTTTTCGGGTATTATATCGAAGTTACGAAGTCGTATTATGACAGAATACCCGACAATTATGTGAGAAAACAGACTCTTGCCAACTGCGAACGATTCATAACCGATGAACTGAAAAAGACGGAATATGAAATTCTGGGAGCAAATGACAGGATTCTTTCACTGGAATATGATATTTTCTGCGAAGTGCGGGATTATATCGCTTCACAGCTTGTAAATGTTCAGGAAACCGCGGCGGCTGTAGCGCAGCTTGACGTGCTTTGCGCCTTTGCCTATACTTCCCTTAAAAATGAATATACCAAGCCGGATATTGCCATTGACGGGATTATTGACATCAAGGACGGCAGACACCCTGTGGTTGAACTTATGCTTACGGACGAGATGTACGTTCCAAATGACACATATCTTGACCTTGACAAGAATCGTATGTCTATCATTACAGGACCTAATATGTCGGGTAAATCCACGTATATGCGGCAGACGGCGCTTATAACTCTCATGGCGCAGATAGGCTGCTTCGTTCCTGCAAAATACGCCAAAATCACCATTGTGGATAAAATTTTCACACGCGTGGGGGCGTCCGACGACCTTACTGCGGGGCAATCCACATTTATGGTGGAAATGAGCGAGGTGGCTGATATTCTCAAAAACGCCACAAAGCAGAGCCTTGTTATTCTTGACGAGGTGGGCAGGGGAACTTCCACATATGACGGAATAAGCATTGCAACGGCTGTGGCGGAATACATAGCGGGTTCGCGTAATCTCGGCTGCAAAACGCTTTTTGCCACCCATTACCATGAACTTATAAAGCTTGAAAACGAACTGGACGGTGTGAAAAATTACAGCGTTGCGGTCAAAAAACGGGGCGAGGATATAAAATTCCTGCGGAAGATAGTTCCCGGCGGTGTGGACGACAGTTACGGAATAGATGTTGCAAAGCTTGCGGGACTTCCCGGCAAAGTCCTTAACAGGGCAAAACAGATACTTTCCGAAATGGAAAAGGACAGGCAGGAAACCGTAAGAAAAAGCGAGGAACAGATCTCATTCCGCAGCATGGGCAACGAAATGATAATTGAAAAGCTGAGAAAAACCAATGTTGATGAACTTACGGACGAGGACGCAAAGTATTTCCTTAAAGAGCTTTGCGGTATGCTTGAATAATGGAGGGTAAAGACGTGCCGAGAGTACAGGTTTTAAGCAAGGAAACGGCGGAACTTATTGCGGCGGGGGAAGTTATCGAACGTCCCGCGTCCATAGTGAAAGAACTGCTGGAAAATTCCATAGACAGCGGCGCGGACAGCATCACGGTGGAAATAAAGCGCGGCGGAGTAAGTTTTATAAGGATAACCGACAACGGCTGCGGAATAGAGCATGACGATGTTCCGCTGGCGTTCCTGCGCCATGCCACAAGCAAGATACACGACAAGAACGACCTTGACAGCATAACCACACTGGGTTTCCGCGGAGAAGCACTTGCTTCGATATGCGCCGTTGCCAAGGTGGACGTTATAACAAGGACTCAGAAAGACGAATACGGTACGCATTATGCAATAGAGGGCGGCGAACAGACCGAGTATGAACGCACGGGCTGTCCGGAGGGAACTACCATTATAATAAAGGATATTTTCTACAACGTGCCTGCAAGGCAGAAATTCCTGAAAAAGGACGTTTCGGAGGGGAATGCAATTTCTTCCATGGTGGATAAGATAGCTGTTTCTCATCCGGATATAGCTTTTAAGTTCATACGGGACGACAAGCAGGAATTTATTACGCCCGGCGACGGGGACTTGTATTCGTCAATATACGCCGTTTTCGGGAAACAGTTTGCGGCGTCCATGATTTACGTTGACTATCAGCTTAACGGCGTAAAGATAGATGGATATACGGTAAAGCCGCTTTTCGGCAGACCGAACCGTTCCATGCAGCACTTTTTTATAAACGGCAGATATGTAAAATCCAACGTCTGCACATACTCTCTCGAACACGCTTACAGGAACAGCATTATGGAGGGGAAATTCCCCTCATGCGTACTGAGAATGTCTGTTTCTCCGTCAATTGTGGACGTGAACGTTCACCCTGCGAAGATAGAAGTGCGTTTTTCCGATGAAAAGCTTATTTCAGACAGTATTTATTTTGCGGTAAAAAATTCCATAATGCTTGACGACCAGCCCGCGGAAATAAATGTAAAAGCTCCCGAAACAAAAGCCCCTGCGGAGAAGCTGCCTGAATTCACGCAGATGAAAATTCCCGACGGCACGCAAGTGCAGGAGATAAGACCCACTTACCGTGAGGAACTTCCGGTGCAGTCCGTTGTTCGGAATGCCCATACCCCCGTACTTCCCGAGACTACATATAATAACGTTATGGACGAAGGCGGAGAACCCGAGCCTGAAACGGAACTTAGCGGCTTTACACCGCCGCCCGACAACGGCGGGTTCAAGTATATAAACAAGTCATCTTTTGAAAAGAAAGAGACCGCCGCGCCCGTTCCCGAAGAACCGCAGAACGAGATATATTTCAGAATGATAGGCGAGGCGTTCAAGAATTACATAATTGCCGAGATAGACGAAGATATAATTTTTGTGGATAAGCACGCCGCCCATGAGCGGATATTGTTTGAAAAACTCCGTTCAGGCAGGGGGAAACCCCAGTGCCAGATGCTTCTGACGCCATGTGAAACGCTTCTGGATTTTGAGGAATTCAATGCGCTTATCAACAATAAACAGCTTGTCAAAGAACTTGGGTTCGATTTTGAAATATCGGGGAATTCCAAGGTGGAAGTTACGGGTATTCCCAGTATACTTGACGGCTGTGACCCCTCAGACCTTATTATTGAACTGGCAAAAAATATCAGCGACAACAAAAACAACCCCATGCCCGAAATTCTGGACGATATGTACCATACTTTTGCCTGCAAAGCGGCAATAAAAGCAAACGACATCACATCTCTGACTGAACTTTCGGAAATAGTAAGGACCATACTTACAGACGAGAGAATAAGATATTGCCCCCACGGCAGACCGGTCATGTTCAAGCTTTCAAAGCGGGAACTTGAAAAGCAGTTCAAGAGAGTTCTTTAAAGGAGAGAAACCTATGTCCGAGAAAAAACAGCCGCTTCTGGCGGTAGTCGGACCTACCGCTTCGGGAAAGACGGCTTTAGGCGCGGCGCTGGCGGAGGAATACGGCGGAGAAGTGGTTTCGGCGGATTCCATGCAGATATATAAAGGGCTTGACGTGACTTCCGCAAAGCCTACGGCGGAAGAAACGCGGGATATTCCGCATCATCTTATAGGCGTTGTGGATATGGACGCGGATTTCAGCACGGCGGATTATGTTTCGGCGGCGGAAAAGGTAATTTCGGATATAGTGTCAAGGGGGAAACTTCCCGTACTTGTGGGAGGAACGGGCTTGTATATAAATTCGCTTATAGACAACATAAGTTTTGACGCTTCGGGAAAGGACGACGGCGTGAGGAAACGTTTATATGAAGAAGCGAAAACTCTCGGCAGGGAAGCACTTCACAGGCGCTTGGCGGAAATTGACCCAGAAACGGCGGATTGGGTAAGCCCGAATAATGTGGTTCGGGTAGTCCGTGCGTTGGAAGTCTGCGAAGTTACCGGAATGAAGTTCAGTGAATACAAGAAACTGAACAGGGGAAACGAGTCAGAATATGACGTTTGCATGATAGGTCTGAATTTCCGCGACAGGCAGAAGCTTTACGACAGGATAGACAAGCGTGTCACGGTCATGGCGGAAAACGGTCTTGCAGAAGAATGCAGGGCTGTTTATGAAAATGTCAGAACGGGCACGGTCTGTCAGGCGATAGGTTATAAGGAAATGATACCATATTTCAAGGGCGAAGCCGATTTAGAACAGTGTCTTGACAAAATAAGGCAGAATTCGAGAAGATATGCCAAAAGACAGCTGACGTGGTTTCGTCGTGATGAACGAATTAACTGGATTTATTTGGACGAAATAAATAATTTTGATGAAATTATTAAAATATGCAAAAAAATAGTAGCCAAATCAAAAATTTTATGTTATAATAGAATGTAAGCATTTTTTTGCTTTAAGATGTAACAGTCCCGAACGGAAAGGATGATAAAATGAACAAGAATATGAACCTTCAGGACGTATTCCTGAACCAGATCAGGAAAGACAAGATAACCGCAACTTTCATTCTTACAAATGGTTTCCAGTTTAAGGGAACGGTTAAGGGCTTTGACAGCTATGTTGTAATTATCGAATGTGACGGCAAGCAGGAATTGGTGTTCAAGCACGCCATATCCACTATTGTTCCTGCAAAGACCATTTCAATACTTGATTCGGAGCAGTGATGACGCGTTATGATGAATACGGTCACGGTCAGGATATTGGTGTTCCTGCTCTCGCTGTTTATTCTGATAACCGTTTTCAGTCAGATAAGTATGCAGTTCAAGGACAGCTATGTGACGGAAACGGCTGTTATGTATTCCTCCGCTGAGAAAATATCGTTTCAGGGTGTTTATATCAGGAACGAATCAGTGGTAAGAGGGGGAAAGACAGGCGTTCTCAGCTATCCCAACGCTGACGGGAGCAAGGTCGCTAACGGTTCGCCTGTCGCCTATGTTTATCGGAGCGAAAATGATATTTACGTCGATCACAGGATCGAACAGCTCAAAGAGGAACGGGAACTTCTGGAAAGCGCCCAGAATCCGGGTACTACAGAAGTGGCAGAACCTAAGTTTATTTCTTCACTGATAGACAACGAGTATCAGAATATTGCCATACTTATTGCCGAAAACAATCTTGAGGATCTGGAAAAGGAACGCAAAGAACTTCAGACGCTTATGGACATTTACCATATTGTCATAAACGAAGAAACGGATTTCAATGACGCGATCGCAAGCCTTGATTCCGAAATATCAATCCTTGAATCCCAACGGAAAGAGCCTGTTGACGTAATTACCACCGAGAATACGGGCTATTTCATAAGTCATACCGACGGATATGAGGGAAGCCTTTCCTTTGACAGTATAGGCAGCCTGACTGTTGACAGGATAAAAGAAATAATCAAAGAACCCGACAAGGGCAGTTCTGGCGGCACGGTAGGCAAGCTGGTTGACGGATATGACTGGAAAATGGCGGGAATAATTGATCCGAAAGCGGCGGATTTCAAGATCGGGAACAGCGTTACGGTAAAGTTCACTTCAACGCCGGACACGGTCACTGCGACAATAGAGGATATAATTGATTCCGATGATCCAAGCGAGAGCGTCATAATAATTTCCTGCGACGAACTGACATTTGATCTTGTACAGCGGCGGGTCGAGCGCGTGGAACTTATACTTAACGATTATGAGGGAATAAGAGTTCCGAGAAACGCTATCCGCTTTGACAAGGACAATCAAAAGGGCGTTTACATTCTTCTCGGACAGAGGATAGCTTTCAAAAAGATAGAAACTATCTATGAATGTGAAGAATATATACTTTCAAAGGCAACGTCGGACACTTCTTATGTAAGCATTTATGACGACATAATCACGGAGGGAGAAATTTCCGAGGATCTGTATGTCGAGGAGACCGAACCCGAGGAAAACGAAGATCCACCTCCCGAAGAAACGGACATTAACGAAGATATAACGGAGAAAGTTTCACAGACAGAACAGGAAACGGACGCAGAGGAAACCGGAGAAAATGAGGACGATGAGATCTGGGAGTAATGTGATCCGTTAAGGAGATGAGCGCATGGATCCTGATATTTACGAAAATCTCAAAAGAATACGTTTTGAAGTCGGCGAGGCGAAAGCTAAATACCGGAAGTCCGACGATGATGTAAGGATAATGGCGGTAACCAAGACCGTTCCTTACGAGCGGGTGAATATGGTGATCGACGACGGGATAACGCTTCTGGGAGAAAACAGAGTTCAGGAGTTCCTTGAAAAAAAGGATCATTACAGGTCAAACGCTGAGGTGCATTTTATCGGGCGTTTGCAGACAAACAAGGTAAAATACATCATTGACAGCGTTAAACTTATACATTCCCTTGACAGTATGAAACTTGCGGAGGAAATTGACAGACAAGCCGCGAAAAAGGGTATCTGCATGGAAGTCCTTGCGGAAGTAAACATCGGCGGCGAGGAATCCAAAAGCGGAGTTCCCGCAAGCGAAGTCAGACAGCTTATTTCGGAAGTTTCACAGCTTAAAAACATAAAAGTAAAAGGGCTGATGGCTATTCCGCCTGTTGGAAAGTCGGAGGAATCCTTTGAAAAAATGCAGGAGCTTTTCTGCGGACTTAAAGCGGATAATGCCGGTATGGAAATACTTTCAATGGGCATGACTTCCGACTTTGCCTTGGCTGTTAAATACGGCTCAAATATCGTAAGGATAGGTTCAGGAATTTTTGGTTCCAGAAAATAAAAAGAGAGGAAGAATAATATGAGCTTTATCGGAAATTTAAAGGAAATACTCGGAATGGAGTCAGAGGACGATAACGAGAATGAGTTTGAAACCTTTGACAATTCGGGGGATAACTATGACGACGATTCCAACAAGAGAAACAAGGTGGTAAATATCCACGCTACTGCTCAGTTGCAGGTAATTCTTGTAAAACCCGAAGTTTTTCAAGATACAAAAGCAATTGCGGATCACCTTAATTCTAAAAAGACGGTGGTTCTCAACCTCGAATCCACCACTCCCGATGTTACAAGGAGGATAATAGACTTCCTTGGCGGCGTTGCTTACGCTAACGGCGGAAACATCAAGCCGGTCGCAAACAATACCTTTATTATTACTCCGTATAATGTTGGTTTCGTGGGCGAAGACCTTGTGGGCGAACTGGAAAACAACGGCGTATTCCTTTAATTGATGGGAAGTTTCAGCAATAAGCGCGTTCCGGAGCTTACGGACGAGGATAATATACTTGTTTCCCATATAAAGGACATGGTAAGGCTTTGCGAGAAAACTCACAAACCGCGGTTCTCCGCTTTTCTGGACGAACGTCAGATACTTATTGCCGAAAATGCCGTAAACAGCCTCGGCTTTGAAAATTACAGCTTTTTC
This sequence comes from uncultured Clostridia bacterium, assembly GCA_947629785.1. Taxonomy (GTDB): domain Bacteria; phylum Bacillota; class Clostridia; order Oscillospirales; family Ruminococcaceae; genus RGIG8773. The sequence goes on from CANRFB010000003.1 coordinate 86,593, forward strand.
GGCGGGTATGAGGGCGCGTCAAGGAAGGTTCTGGGGGTGTTTCCCGAATATTCCGAGGGCGGGGAGGATTTTCCCATAGCCGTGCTGAATTTCAGGTACAGGGAAGCGGACAGGCTTTCCCACAGGGATTTTCTGGGCGCATTCATGTCAAGGCAGATAAAGCGGGATATGCTGGGGGACATTGTGGTTTCTGCGGGGAACACGACGGCTTTTGTATATGAGACTGTAAAGCAGACATTGCTTTCGGAAATCGACAAGGTCGGTTCGGCGGGAGTGAAAGTTTCGGAGGGGAACGCTTCCGATGTAAAGACGGAACAGTCTTTTACCGAAAAGAGCGGAACGGTGTCATCGCTTCGGCTGGACAGCGTTGTAAGCCTTGCGGCGGGGATAAGCAGGGGAAAGGCTGCCGCTCTGATAAAAGGCGGGTATGTTTCGGTAATGTACAATGTTGCCGATTCGCCGTCGTTCATGGTTTCGGAGGGGGATATTTTCTCCGTGAGAGGTACGGGAAAATTCATTCTTTATTCCGTAAACGGAACGACTAAAAAAGACAGGATACATATTACCGTTAAAAAATATAATTAAATTTTATGAGGTGATGTAATTGTTAAGCGTAAAGGATATTAACAACAAGCGTTTTGAACAGGCAAGACCGGGATATAACACCGAAGAGGTAGACGATTTTCTCCGCCAGATAGCTCAGGATATTGCTCAATATCAGAGAGATAAGGAAGAAGCGGAAAAGAAAATTGCCGTTCTTGTTGAAAGCGTAAGAGAGTACAAGAAGGACGAGGACGCTCTTAAAGACGCTCTTATCGGCGCTCAGAAACAGGGAAAGGCAGTTGTCGCCGAGGCTCAGGCAAAGGCGGACGCCATTCTTGCGGACGCAAAAACAAAGTCGGAGGAAATACTCGGTTCTACAAAGAGTCAGCTTGAAAGGGAAAAGAACTGCCTTGTAAAAATGCAGCAGGAAGTTTCCGATTTCAAGGCGAATCTTCTTACCATGTACAAGCAGCATCTTGAACAGATAACGGCTATTCCCGATTATGAGGGTGAGGACGACGAAGCCGAGGAGGAAGAAGTTCCCGTTGCCGCGGAAGCGCCCGCCGCACCCGTTCAGGAAGAACCCGTACCCGTTCAGCATGAGCAGAATATGGAAGCAACACGGATAATGGAAAATCCATACAGACAGGAAAAAGCTCCGCTGCCTTTCGGTGAAGCTACCGTTCCTACCGAAAACAGATTCGGAAACCTGAAATTCGGACAGAATAAATAAATTTCAAGGAGAGTATTAACAATGGCGCAGGATTACAATTCCACACTTAATCTTCCCCAGACTGAATTTTCAATGAGAGGCAATCTTACACAGAAAGAACCTGCCATGATTGAACACTGGGAAAGTGACGGAACATACTATGCAATGGTCAAAAAGAACGAGGGAAAGCCCCGATACATTCTTCATGACGGACCTCCGTATGCAAACGGCGATATTCATCTGGGTACTTCTTTAAACAAGATACTCAAGGATATTATTGTAAAATACAAGAACATGAATGGTTTCTGTTCGCCGTATATCCCCGGCTGGGACACTCACGGTCTGCCTATCGAGCTTCGGGCACTGAAAGAAATAGGCGTTGAAAACGGAGCAATTCCTCCCGTTGAACTGAGAAAGCACTGCAAAGAGTATGCTCTTAAACAGGTGGATAATCAGAGAAAGCAATTTCAGCGTCTGGGCGTATGGGGCGATTTCAAAGACCCGTACCTTACCCTGAAACCGGAGTTTGAAGCAAGACAAGTGGAAATTTTTGGCGAGATGTACAAAAAAGGTTACATCTATAAGGGCTTGAAGCCTGTTTATTGGTGTCCAGACTGCCAGACCGCTCTTGCGGAAGCTGAAATTGAGTACGAGAACGATCCGTGTCATTCTATATATGTAAAGTTCAGGGTAACGGACGACAAGGGCAAATTTACCGCGCTCGGTCTGGATCTTGACAAAACGTTCTTCGTTATCTGGACAACAACTACATGGACTCTGCCCGGAAACCTTGCTATCTGCCTTGGTCCCGAGTATGAGTACACCGCTGTTCAGGCTAACGGTGAAAATTACATCATGGCGGTGGAACTTGTAAAGCCTACAATGGCTGCCGCAAAGATCGATAATTACACGACTGTAGGTTCTTTCAAGGGCAAAGAACTTGAATACATTATGACTAAAAATCCGCTTATGGATCGCGGTTCAATGGTAATTGTGGGCGATCACGTTACTCTTGAAAGCGGTACCGGCTGCGTTCATACCGCGCCGGGATTCGGTGTGGACGACTTTGAAGTCTGCAAGAAATATCCCGAAATAGGGATCGTCGTTCCTGTTGACTCAAAGGGCGTTCAGACGGAAGAAGCGGGAAAATATGCAGGGCTCACCACGGAAAATTCCAATAAGGTTATCGCGGGAGACCTTGAAGCAAGCGGCGCGCTTTTCGCTCTGGAAAAGATAGTTCACCAATATCCTCACTGTTGGAGATGCAAGAAGCCTGTTCTTTTCCGCGCTACGGAACAGTGGTTCTGTTCGGTAAAGGATTTCAAGGACAAGGCGATAGAAGCAATTGACAGCGTTCATTGGATCCCCGAGTGGGGTCATGACCGCATCAAGGGCATGGTAAACGACAGAAGCGACTGGTGCATTTCACGTCAGAGAACGTGGGGCGTTCCGATCCCTGTAGTTTACTGCAAGGACTGCGGAAAGCCTGTTGTTACGGACGAACTTATAAAGAAAGTTTCGGATATGTTCCGCAAGGAAGGTTCGGATTCATGGTATATCCATGATGTGAAAGACATTGTTCCCGAAGGAACAAAATGCGAATGCGGCTGCACGGAATTTATCAAGGAAAAGGATATTTTTGACGTATGGTTCGACAGCGGAGTAACTCACACTGCCGTTATGGACGAAAAAGGCTTCGGAACGCCTGTTGATCTTTACCTTGAGGGTGCGGATCAGTACAGAGGCTGGTTCCAGTCCTCGCTGCTGACTTCCGCGGCAACGGTTGGACGCGCTCCTTATAAAGCGGTCTGCACGCATGGTTGGGTCGTTGACGGTGAGGGAAAGACTATGCACAAATCCCTCGGCAACGGCATTGATCCAAAGGAAATTACAGATCAGTACGGTGCGGATATTCTCCGCCTCTGGACGGCTTCTTCCGATTATCATTCCGATGTAAGAATTTCCAAGGAAATACTGAAACAGCTTTCGGATATGTACAAGAAGATCAGGAACACTGCAAGGTTTATTCTGGGAAATATCTGCAACGGCAGCGGATTTGATCCCGATAAAGACATGGTTTCCGAAAGCGAACTTCACGAGATCGACAAGTGGGCGCTTCTTAAACTTAACGCTCTTATCGACAAGGTAAAAGCGGCTTATGACGCCTTTGATTTTCATGTTGTGGTAAGCAGTATACACAATTTCTGCATAACCGATATGTCAAATTTCTACCTTGACATTATCAAGGACAGGCTTTACTGTACAGGTGAAAAATCCGTTGACAGACGTGCCGCGCAAACGGCTATGTATAAGATACTGAGCGCGCTTTCAAGAATGATCGCGCCTGTACTCAGTTTCACGGCGGAGGAGATATGGAACTATATCCCGCATATGGCTTCGGACGACACAAGAAGTATTTTCATGAATCAGATGCCTGAAAAGGAAAATATTTCCGCTGATGAGAAGTTCAATGAGAAGTGGGACACCATTTACAAACTTCGTTCCGATGTTACTAAGGCTCTGGAAATTAAGAGAAGGGACAAGTTTATCGGTGCGCCGCTGGAAGCAAAGATCATAGTTCATGCAGGTGCAGATTACGACAGTTTCTCGTCATTCAAGGATATTCTTGAAAAGGTGTTCATTGTTTCGTCGGTTGATGTTCTTGCGGATGGTACGGGCGAATTCGGAAGCGACAATTTTGAGGGCGTTTCCTATGATATTGAACGCGCGGCAGGCGAAAAGTGTGAAAGATGCTGGGCATATTCCGAAACCGTTGGCAAGGATCATGATCACCCCACGCTCTGCGCACGTTGTGCTGCTGAAGTAAAGTAAAAACTATTCCGAGCCGGAGGGAAAACTTCCGGCTCGGCATTAAACAGGGTATAAAATGATATTTTTTCTCATAATTCTTGGCGTAATTCTTGTTGCTGCCGATCAGTTCATAAAATATTGGGCAGTGCAGACGCTTATGCCTGTGGGGTCTATGGACTTTATAAAGTTCGGTGATCTGGAAATACTTGGACTGACTTACACTGAAAATACCGGCGCCGCGTTCAGCAGTTTCAGGGGGCAGAAGTGGTTTCTTATAGGTTTTGTGTCGGTAATGCTGACAGCGCTTATTATATTTACCGTTAAATACAAGTATAAGCGCCCTATATTCCTCATAAGTTCGGTGATGATAATTTCCGGCGGGCTGGGAAACCTTATTGACAGGGTAAGGAACGGCTATGTTGTGGACTATTTAGATGTAAAGCTGTTTAACTTTGCAATATTCAATTTTGCCGATATATGCGTAGTTCTTGGGGCAATTATCATGCTGTTGTTTGTAATGTTCATTGAACCGAAACTGGCGGCAAAGGAAGCTGATGACAACAATGGAAAAGCTTGAATTTACCGCTGAAAACATAAACGGTATTCGTGTTGATAAATGGCTTGCTGATGCGGATTGCGGAGTCTCCCGTTCAATGCTGCAAAAGCTTCTTAAAGAAGAAAAAGTTACCGTCAACGGCAGAATTGTCGGCAAAAGCTATCAGTTAAAGGACGGGGACAGGATAGAAGTAGAAATTCCCGAACCAACGCCGCTGGACGTTGTTCCCGAAAATATCCCCATTGAAATAGTCTATTCGGACGACAGCTTGCTTGTGGTAAACAAGCCTAAGGGAATGGTCGTTCACCCTGCGGCGGGAAATTACAGCGGAACGCTTGTGAACGCGCTTCTGTATCACTGCAAAGGTCAGCTTTCCTCGATAAACGGAGTTATCCGCCCGGGGATAGTTCACCGTATTGACAAAAACACCAGCGGGCTTCTGATAGTCGCAAAGACAGATCTTGCACATCAGAAACTTGCGGAACAGATAAAGGAACACTCTTTTACCCGTGAATATCACGCTGTAGTCTGCGGAAGATTTAAAGAACCCACGGGAATTATTGACGCGCCTATCGGCAGACACCATACAGACCGCAAGAAAATGTGTGTTACGGACAAAAATTCAAAAGAAGCGCGGACGGAATATACCGTTCTTGATGAATTTGATAATTACAGCTATGTAAAGCTTAAACTCTTTACAGGCAGGACGCATCAGATACGAGTCCATATGTCCTATATAGGACACCCTGTTTTCGGGGACGATGTTTACGGAAAGCCTTCAAAATATTGTGAAGGACAATGCCTTCACGCAAAAAAGATAGGCTTTATTCACCCCACGGACGGGGAATATTATGAATTTGACAGTGAACTTCCCGAATACTTTAAGTCCGTTTTAAACAAGCTTTCGGGAGGAAGAATTTAACGGCGGAGGAAATTTTTATGCCGGATTTTTCAGATATTGTTTTCATCACCGATCTTGACGGAACGCTTCTTCCAAGCAATAAGATCCCGCTTCAAAAGGATCTTGAAGCAATTGAACGTTTCAAAAAGTACGGCGGAACGTTCACTATTGCGACGGGGCGGGTAATTCAGGCGACGGAACAGTTTTTTGACATTCTGAAACCAAATGCGCCTGTTATCCTGAATAACGGTTCTCTGATACATGACATCAAAACAGGGAAGACCCTTTACAACCGCACTCTTGACAGGTCGGCAAAGGAATATACTCTTGCGCTTATGGAGAAATTTCCCGAAATGGGCGTGGAAGTCAATTTCCCCGACAAAATATGTGTCGTCAGGCTTACAGAGTGGGAACAGCAGCACCTTAATGTGACGCATCTTCCGTATTCAGAGGTCGGCATTGATGATATTCCGGAGGACGGTTGGTGCAAAGTACTTTATGCGGTTTCCCATGACATGATACACGAACTGGAAGAATTTGTCGCTTCGGAGGGCTGGGACAAGGCTAATTTCGTTGTATCGGGGGAGTCATATTTTGAATGTCTGCCCAAAGACACGGCGAAAGGTTTTGCACTGAAAGAACTTATAAAGATCGCAGGTTGGGAAAATCGCAGGATCGCCGCTTCGGGAGATTATAATAACGATCTGGAACTTCTGGAAAATGCGGATATTCCCATCGCGCCGCAGAATGCGCAGGAAATTGTGAAGAAAGCGGCGGAATTTGTGACTTCCGCGGACTGTAACAGCGGCTTCATATCGGAAGCCATAGAATATATTGAAAAATGTTACATAAAGTGAAATGCCTTTTCACTCCAACAATAGAAAGGAATGGTTAAAACATGGACGCTTCCATCAGAAAACAGCTTGAAATTACTGCCTGCAAGGTCAGAATGGGCGTTATCGAAGGCGTTTACAATGCCAAGTCGGGACACCCGGGAGGATCGCTTTCGATATGCGATCTGCTGACCTATCTTTACTTTGCAAAGCTGAATGTCGATCCTAAAAACCCCAAAATGCCCGAGAGAGACAGGCTTGTTCTTTCAAAAGGACACTGCGCGCCCGCGCTGTATTCCGTTCTTGCACAAAGAGGATTTTTCTCTGTTGAAGAACTGAAAAAGCTCCGCCACATCGGCGCAATGCTTCAGGGACACCCCGACATGAAAGGCACTCCCGGTGTTGATATGAGTACAGGTTCTCTGGGTCAGGGAATTTCCGCAGCCTGCGGAATGGCACTCAGCGGAAAGCTTTCCTGCGCGCCGTATAAAGTTTATGCAATTCTCGGAGATGGTGAGATCGAAGAAGGTCAGGTCTGGGAAGCGGCTATGTTTGCGGCTCACAACAAGCTTGATAATTTAGTTGCAATCGTGGACAACAACGGACTTCAGATAGACGGCAAAATTACCGACGTTTGCTCGCCTATGCCCATTACTGACAAGTTTGAAGCTTTCGGCTGGTATGTTATTACCATGAGCGCACACGATTTTGACGACATTGAACGCGCGTTCAACGAAGCCGAAAAGATAAACGGCAAGCCTGTTGCAATTATCCAGACAAGCACCAAGGGAAAGGGCGTTTCGTACATGGAAAATCAGGTTGGCTGGCATGGTTCTGCTCCCAACAAGGAACAGTATGAGCAGGCTATGGAAGAACTCAATGCACAGCTTAAAGCCTTGGAAGCCTGATTTTGAAAGGAGCGGTTAAAAATGGCAGATATAGTAAAAAAAGCTACCAGAGAAAGCTACGGCGAGGCTCTTGCGGAGCTTGCCGATAAATACGAAGATCTTGTAGTTCTTGACGCGGATCTTGCGGCGGCTACAAAGACGGGAATTTTCAAGAAAAAGTACCCCGAAAGATTTATAGACTGCGGAATTGCCGAAGCAAATATGATGGGTGTTGCGGCGGGACTTGCCTCCACCGGCAAGAAAGTTTTTGCAAGCTCCTTTGCGATGTTCGCGGCGGGCAGGGCGTTTGAGATTGTCCGAAATTCCATCGGTTATCCTCACATAAATGTTAAGATCGGTGCAACTCACGCGGGAATTTCCGTTGGTGAGGACGGCGCAACGCATCAGTGCAACGAGGATATTGCTCTTATGAGAACTATTCCGGGAATGACTATCATAAATCCCGCCGATGATGTTGAAACAAAAGCGGCTGTTGAAGCGGTGCTTAACATTGACGGTCCTGTTTATATGCGTTTCGGACGGCTTGCAGTTCCGGTTTTCAATGACAAGGAGACTTACAAATTTGAAGTAGGCAAGGGAATTCAGCTTAAAGACGGCAAGGACGTTACCATTATTGCCACAGGTCTTATGGTGAACGAAGCCCGCATGGCCGCGGAAACTCTTGAAAAGGACGGAATTTCCGCGCGAGTTATAAACATTCACACCATAAAGCCCATTGACAAGGAAATTATCTGCAAGGCAGCCCGCGAAACAGGTGTTATAGTTACCGCCGAAGAACACAGCATTATAGGCGGTCTGGGTTCTGCCATTGCGGAAACAGTTACGGAATGTTGTCCCGTTCCCGTTATAAAGATAGGCGTAAATGATGTTTTCGGACATTCCGGTCCTGCGGTAGATCTTCTGAAAGAGTTCGGACTTTCTGCGGAAAATATTGTTGAAAAAGCAAAGTATGCGGTAACATTAAAGAAGTAATTTCTGCAAATACTTTTTATGCGGGTATCACGGGAATTTCCCGCGATGCCCGCTTTTTAGTGTTGAGTGTTGAGAGTTAATAGTTGAGAGCAAAGTGTCAAACAAATCGGGATTTGCAGGTGAAATTTTTATGGAAGCAAGACTTGAATACTGCGGTAATTATATAGAAATCACAAATTTCCGCCACTCTGTTGATGACGAAAAAAATGGGAATCCTTATAATTGTTCGTTTGATATCAACGTAAGTTCGGGTGTGTTCTTTGGTATTGCAGATGGCTGTGAATATGATTATAAGGAATTACAGAAATTTATTAAAGCTCTTGAAGATATGATTCTGTTTAAAAGAAAAGAAGTAACATTTGTTGAAATAGGGTATGGGAATACGATCAAATTCGATTGCGACAGAACAGGGCATATAATCGTATCCGGCGATATACGAGACGGTATAGGCGACCATGCGCTGAAATTTGAATTTTTGACAGATCAGACAGTTTTTCCGGATTTTATAAGGGAACTGAAACTTCTGTAAATTAAAAAATTCTGAAAATCAACATTTGTAAATAGCTTGCATATTTAAACAAGGAGATGAAACGTTGTTATTTCATAATTCTGATTATTGCAGCGAACGGAGAAAATACGGAGATTCTGCAATTATAGAAATGCAGTTCTGCAAATTTCCCGTTGGAACGGATATAAAGAGAATTGTTTCCGTTGACAGTATAAAACATTGGCAGAATGATTCTTTATATATTGATGATGAAAATATATTTTTTGATGAATATAAAAATATTTTCAACTGCGGTATTTATGCAAATTTTAAAAGCGGAGTTGTGGATGTTTGCGGGTTAAATTATTATGCTCCGACGCTTACGGTTGGAATTATTGAGAAAATTAATTCTGAAAAACCTGTCGGTTATGAAATTTTAGCCGAATGGTTAAACGCTGCAAAGAATTACAACGGTTTTTATATTCTCGGGATATGACTTGCTTTGGAGGAATTTTGACAAATGACGAACAAAGAAATTTTATACACTGCTATGGAGCAGTCAGCCGAGGATATGGGCTGCAAAGCGGAGGATTTTTTAAAGGATAAAAATGTTTCCGTTCCGTTCAGGCTTGGGAAAAACGCAAGAAAATATCTTGAAGAACCGATAACGGCAAATTTTGTTTCATACGGAAATAATGCTGTTATTGCGGCGGAGGAGGACGTTCGGGAAATTGTAACGGAGTATGCCGATAAATTTGAATTTTATCATCTTTTTGAAACTCCGAATTTAAATTGGCTTATAAAACGGCTTGAAAATGATAAAATTTGTTTTATGGCTGAATATTTTCTGCCCGATCTGAACGGTTTAAAAACCATTGAATGTAAATTTGAAACGCGTATCTTAACGCAGGAAGATTTTGCGGAATTGTATCTTCCCGAATGGAGCAACGCTCTTTGCGAAAAGCGAAAAGAACTTGATGTTCTGGGCGTTGGAGCGTATGACGGCGAGAAACTTGTGGGGCTTGCGGGCTGTTCCGCGGATTGTGAAAAAATGCGGCAGATAGGCGTTGATGTTCTTCCCGAATATCGCAGGAATGGTATTGCGTCGGCTTTGACTTCCGCGCTTGCAATTGAAATTATAAAACGCGGGAAAGTTCCGTTTTATTGCGCCGCATGGTCAAATATCAGATCGGTAAGAAATGCAGTAAAAAGCGGTTTCCGTCCTGCATGGGCAGAAATGACTGTCAAGCCTGCAAATGTTGTTGATAAAATGAATAATTGAAGAATTTTATAAAAAATAATAGGGGCATTATTATGATAGAGAAATTTATTGAAACAGCGGACGGAAAAGTATATTATTGGGTACCCGATAACATGATAAAAGACAGAAAAAATCTGTTTTTTCTTCACGGTATGACAGGGGATCATACTATGTTTGCACAGCAGTATGAATATTTTAAGGATAAATATAACATTATAATGTGGGACACGCCTGCACACGGAAAATCAAGACCGTTCAAAAATTTTGATTATGAAATATGTGCAATATCCGTTAAAAAAATATTTGACACGGAAAATATTGCTGCCGCTGTTTTTATCGGTCAATCAATGGGCGGATTTATTACGCAAGCTGTCATAAAACGTTATCCCGAAATTGTTTCTGCATTTGTTTCAATTGACAGCACTCCATACGGAAAAGAGTATTATTCGCGTTCGGATATTTTCTGGCTTAAACAGATAGAATGGATGGCACACTTATATCCGCTCAAAGCAATGAAAAAAGCAATTGCAAAGCAGAATACCGCCACAAAAGCAGGATATGATAATATGTTTTCAATGCTTATCCCATATGAAAAAGACGAGTTGTGTCACTTAATGGGGATAGGGTATGCGGGCTTTATTAAAGATAACTGCGATCTGTATATTGCCTGTCCCGTGCTTCTGATGATCGGCGAAAAAGATAATACGGGAAAGGTAAAAACTTATAATCGTTTGTGGAGTGAAAAAACAGGTTTTCCTTTAATTACTGTAAAAAATGCCGCTCATAATTCAAATGTGGATCAGCCCGATGATGTAAATAATCATATTGAAAAATTTATAAGTAGTTTATAATTTTTATATTATAGACAAACAAATAATTATTTATAAAATCAGAATAGGAGAAAAAATGCAAAGAATCATAAGATTAATGGAAAATAAATATCTGCTTTCATCACTGGATTTAGTGGAAAAAGTTTTTTCCGAACATGAAAGCCCCGAAGAGGGAAAATTTGTCCGCAGTCTTGTGGAGGAAATACGTTCAAAAAAATATTATATTCCCGGACTTGAATTGATAATGGTCAATGAAAATGATGAAATTATCGGTTATGCAATGTTTTCACGTTTTCACATCGAGGAGAAATATGAAAATGAACTGCTTATTTTAACGCCCGTTGCGGTAAAAACGGAATTTCAGAGACAGCATATTTCAAAGGAACTGCTTGAATACGGTTTTGAAAAAGCCGCTGAAATGGGCTTTAAAGCGGTGCTTGTTGAAGGTGATCCGAAAAATTATGTTCCGCGAGGATTTCAGCCGAGTTATAAATTTAACATAAAAGCAGGGGAGAAAATAAAATTGCCCCACCCCGACTGTCTTATGATAAAAGAACTGCAAAAAGGTGCTTTGGAAAATATGAGCGGCATTGTGGATTATTCATTTTACAAAACACTTTGCGGCGAATAATTTATTGGAAGTGATATTATGGAAATTATCGAAAAGGTAAAAAAACTCCGTGAGGAGATCGAAAAGCATAATTACAATTATTATGTTCTGGATAATCCCACTATTGACGACTACGATTACGATATGATGATGCGGGAACTGAAACAGCTTGAAGCGGAATATCCCGAACTTGCAGACCCCAATTCTCCTACGCAGAGAGTGGGCGGGGAAGCGTTAAATCAGTTTGAAAAAGTCGAACACCGCGTTCAGATGGGAAGCTTGCAGGACGTTTTTTCATATGAAGAATTGCAGGATTTTACCGAACGGTGCAGGGAATTTTCCCAAAAGCCCGTTTATGTTGTTGAGCCGAAAATCGACGGGCTTTCCGTTTCTCTCGAATATGAAAACGGTGAATTTGTCCGCGGTTCTACACGCGGCGACGGTTTTATCGGCGAAGATGTCACCGCTAATTTAAAAACAATAAAAGCAATTCCGCTAAAATTAAAAAATGCTCCGCAATTTCTTGAAGTGCGCGGCGAAGTTTATATGCCCCGTGAAACGTTCCTGAAACTTGTCGAAAAGCAGGAGGACAACGACGAAACGCCTTTTAAAAATCCACGAAATGCGGCGGCGGGTTCGCTTAGGCAGAAAGACCCGAAAATTGCCGCGGAAAGAGGATTGAGCATTTTTGTTTTCAATATCCAGCAGATAGAGGGGAAAGAAATTACTTCTCATAAACAGTCCCTTGACTATCTGAAAGAACTGGGATTCAAGACAATTTACGAATACACGCAGGCGGAAACTTACGAGGAAATTATTTCGCAGATCGGGCATATCGGCGAAATGCGGAATGAGTATTCTTTCGATATTGACGGCGTTGTTATAAAAATTGACGACTTTGCGCTTCGTGAAAGAATGGGCGCAACTTCCAAAGTTCCCAGATGGGCGGTGGCATATAAATTCCCGCCCGAAGAAAAGGAAACAAAACTTCTTGACATTGAAGTCAATGTGGGCAGAACGGGCGCGATAACTCCCGTGGCTGTTTTCGAGTCGGTAACGCTCGCTGGAACAAGCGTAAGCAGGGCTGTTCTGCATAATCAGGAATTTATTTCCGAAAAGGACATTCGCATAGGAGATATAATTCTTGTGCGGAAAGCGGGGGAGATAATTCCCGAAGTGCTTAAATCGGTTTCCCATGGCGAAAATTCCGTTCCTTACAAACTTCCCGAATACTGTCCTGTTTGCGGTGATAAAGCAGTGAAATTCGCAGACGAGGCTGTTCTGCGGTGTCCCAATGTTGACTGCCCCGCGCAGTTAAAACGGAATATAATTCATTTTGCAAGCAAAGGCGCAATGAATATTGACGGCTTGGGCGAAGCTATTGTCACAATGCTTCTGGACAACAAGCTTATTTCGGGAGTTGCCGACCTGTACCGTTTAAAGGCGGAACAACTGGAATCTCTTGAACGTTTCGGAAAGAAGTCCGCCGAAAATCTTATAAATGCAATTGAGGCTTCAAAGGAAAATTCCCTTGAACGTGTTATATTTGCACTGGGCATTCGCAATATCGGGCAGAACGGCGCAAAACTGCTTTGCAATCGTTTCGGAAGTATCGAAGCGATAATGTCCGCATCTGCGGAGGAAATTTCCGCAATAGACGGATTCGGCGATATTATGGCGGAAAGCGTTGTTTCTGCGTTCCACGACAAGCATTTTGCGGATATTGTTGCGGAACTGAAAAGTCTCGGCGTTAAAATGGAATACGCAGGCAGGGAAACTACAGATAACCGTTTTGATGGGAAAACTTTCGTTCTCACGGGAACCCTTTCCTCAATGACCCGCGACGAGGCAAAGCGTATTATAGAAAGTTTCGGAGGAAAAGCGGCGGGGTCGGTTTCCAAAAAGACAAGCTATGTGGTCGCAGGCGAAGAAGCGGGAAGCAAGCTGACAAAAGCCCAATCGCTGGGCGTTGCAATCCTTAATGAACAGGAATTTCTTGACATGATAAAGTAAAAACAAACAGAGTAAGTTTATGTAAATTTTTTTAATTTATAGTATAAATAATATAATTTCCTATTGATTTTGTGCAAAAAATATGGTATAATTATATAAATTTCTAAAATCATGTGAAGGGAGAGGTTGTATGAGATGCCCATTTTGCGGTTTTGAGGACACAAAAGTAGTTGATTCCAGAGCCGCTGACGGCAAAAAACGGCGCAGACGCGAATGTACAAACTGCGGGAAACGCTTTACCACATATGAATCCGTCGAAATGCCCGCCCTGCTTGTTCTGAAAAAAGACAACAGCGTGGAACTTTTTGACAAGAACAAGCTGATAAAAAGTATTTCCACCGCTGTGAATAAGCGCCCCGTATCCATTGAGGACATCAATAATATCGTTGAATGTGTGGAAAGCCGTTATGCCAACAGCAATCAGATCACGTCTTCCGAAATAGGTGAGATAGTGCTCGTCAGCCTCAAAAAAATAGATCAGGTTTCTTATGTGCGTTTCGCTTCCGTTAATAAGGACTTTAACGATGTGGAAAGTTTTATTAAAATAATTTCCGAGCTTAAAAACAACGATAATGAATAAATTATTACCTAAAAGTTACTTTTTTTTTTTTTTTTGTAGTTAAAAATTTTAATATTTTACTTGACAAATGTCGTATTTTGGTATATAATATGAAAAAATAAATTTTTCGGAAGGGAACGGATCAGTATGAAACAATTTCAGATTGCCTGCGGCGGACAAACCGAACTCAGAGAGGAACTGGAAAATTTTAAGAAGGAATGTGAGGAAATCGGCACGCCAAAGGTGATGTTTCAGATCTTTTCCGAAGTTCTGGAACAGGAAGTTACTTCACAGCTGTCGGAAACGGTGGAAAAGATATTCCCCGATGTGCCGTATGTAGGCTGTTCCACCAGCGGAAACCTTATTGATTGTCAGATAACGGACGAAATAGTCGTTTTTGCTTCCTGCTTTGAAAAGGAAAGTACACAAGTTTCCGTGTATCAGTACGATTTCAGTAAGGATTCCATGGAAAATATTACTAAACAGATAATTGCCGAGGCGGACAAGAATCCGTGGGTAAAGGCAATTGAACTGTATTTTTCCATTCCCGAAGGCTCAACAACAAAATTCTGCGACGGTCTCAGCGGACTTCGCGAAGATATTCAGATATTCGGCGGCGTAACTTGCAGTGACGATATTACCAGCGACGATTGCTGTGTATTTTCAAGCGCAGGCGGATATTCAGACAAATCCGTTATAGTGGTATTTTACGGCGGCGATGAATTCTATGTGGATTCTATAAAAATGACGGGCTGGAAACCTCTCGGAAGAAAGTTTACTGTTACCAAATCAAAGGGAAGCCTTTTGCAGGAACTTAACGGTATTCCCGCGTATGAAGTTTACCACAGATACCTTAATATAAACAATGACGAAAACTTCTTTTATAATACTCTGGAATTCCCGCTGTTTTACGAGCATAACGGAACAACTATACTGCGTGTTCCCGTGTCCAGCAACGCGGATAATTCCATAAATATGTCGTCGGACATAGAAATAGGTTCAACGGTAAGGCTTTCCTACGGTGACCCGAAAACTATTCTCGACAGTATCGCAACGGAAAGCGAGCGGATAAGGGATTTCCGTCCTGATGTGCTGCATATTTTCTCCTGCGCCGCAAGAAAGACATTCTGGTCATCCAGTGAACCTACATATGAACTTGAACCTTTCAGAAATATTGCTCCGTCAACGGGATTCTTCTCCCACGGCGAATTTGTCCGTTCAGGCAAATTCCTTAATCAGCATAACGTAACGCTTGTTATTGCCGCTATGCGCGAGGGCGAGCCAAAGGCAAATATTCCCGAACCGGCTGTCAGGGAAAATAATACCAATATTTCAAAAGTTCCGCTGGTATCGCGTTTTGCAACATTTATAAGCGCAACTTCAATTGAGTTTGAAGAACTGAACAGTATGCTTGAAGTTGCTAATAAGAATCTTGCCGCCGTTGCAATTTCCGACGGTCTGACAGGACTTTTCAACCGTGCGGAAACTCAGAAGCGCATCGAGAATTACCTTGCAAATGTAAATAATTCTGAATTCTCACTGATAATGCTGGATATTGATAACTTCAAGCTTGTAAACGATACTTACGGTCATCAGAAAGGTGATGCGGTGCTTATTGCGCTTGCAAATATTCTGAAAGACGAGCAGACAAATTCGCTTTCAAACTTTACGGCAGGCAGATGGGGCGGAGAGGAGTTTATGCTTGTACTCCCCAATACCAACATGGCGGCGGCTTCGCTTATTGCAAATCTCATACGCAAATGTTTTGAAGCAACTACCGTTGCGGACATTCGTTTCCAGACTATAAGCCTTGGCGTAACTCAGGCAAAATCCGATGATACTATGGATAACCTTATTACCCGCGTGGATTCGGCTTTGTATCAGGCTAAGAGAACAGGCAAAAACAGGGTAGTAGTTCTTTAAACGGATAAAAAATTGTTACATAAAAAATCGCCGGCTTCCGCAGGGAATTCGGCGATTTTTGTTTATTCAACTGTTTCCATAATTGCTTTTACTATCTCAGGATAGAACCATTTAAGAGTTGCTCGGTCAAGAAGTCCGAAGCCTTCATTTTCTTCCGGCTGACAGTCAGAGTTGTTATCCCACCAACAGCATGGAACACCATATTTTTCCGCTGTGGAAAGATAATATTTTACGAGTTCAACGCGGTCGGAAGTATTATTCTTATTAATTGAACCGAATTCGTCCATTATTACAGGTATGCCTTTGCTGAGAAATACTTTGTCTATGTTGGAGAACACATTATCTATCTCTCTCTTGCCGTTGTCGGTAAGTTTCGTCTCATTGGAATACCTGTTAAGCGCCATATTATACGGGCTGTAAGCGTGTACAGAAATGATTATTCTGTCATCGTCAGGAATTTTCAGAGCGGACATTGCCGCGTAGCCGGAATTTGCTCCGTATGGTGTTAAAATAAGGAAACGCGTCTTGTTCTTTCCGCCTGATGCTCGGACGGTATCTACAAACACCTTGTAAAGGTCGTTAAGAACTTTTCGTTCGTCTGCCGTGCCGCCTGTCCATTCGGCAGGTGTGCCTTCGGTGCGGGGTTCGTTCATTCCTTCAAAAATCAGCTTTTCGTCATAGTCTTTGAAACGTTCAGCTATCTGCTTCCAGACGTTCTTAAATTTTGCCGAAACGGTCTTTTGGTCTTTTTCCGTAAGCTTTATCCAGCTTAGGTCGTGGTGGGTGTTCAGGATAACGTACATATCGTTGTCATATGCGTAGTCAACGACTTCCTGTACCCTGTCAAGCCATGCTTTATTGATATTTCCGTCATTATCCATATGATTTCCCCATGATACAGGAATACGCACGGTGTTAAAGCCCGCTTTTTTCACGGTGTCAATAATTTTCTTGGTGGTTTTTACTTTCTGCCACGCGGTCTCATAGTCAAGATCGTTTGAGACCCATGTACAATTGTACGGATCAAGGGTATTTCCCAGATTCCAGCCGACGGTGATATTTTCAAGAAGTTCGGCTCCGTCGGAATAATTACTGCCCGTTTTTTTCTTGACTGTAACTCTGCAGGCGGCTCTGTATTTTGTGCCTTTTACCGTTGCGTAAATAACTGCCGAACCTGCTTTATTTGCGGTCACTTTTCCTTTTGACACTGACGCTATTGAACTGTCAGAACTCTGCCATACAACGGTTGCAGTCTTGAATCCCGTTACTGTTCTTTTAAGAGTGTATGTATTTCCCACAGTCAATGAAAGACTTGTCTTGCTTAACCTGATGCCCTTTTCTGCCGCGGCTGAAACATTTGCCGGAAACATCATCAGGCACATAAACAATGTCAGAATGACGGCTGCCAATTTTTTGAATTTCATAAAAAACCTCCTTGAAAGTATTTACTTGTTTTTATTTTAACATATTATACCTAAGTTTTCAATAGTTTTACAAAATAATTTATGTATGTGAAAAAAAAGTGAAATATTCCCGCCGTTGTTGAAAATTTCATAAATATCTGGTATAATTTATAGAAGATTTGATTCTGAAAGGCGGTTAATGTGTAATGAAAAAAATGCTGTTTGTTTTTAATCCCCATTCGGGAAAAGGTCTGATACGCCAGCATCTTATGGAAATTGTGGATATTTTTACCAAGGACGGTTATGAAGTTACCGCCTATCCTACACAGGCGAGGAATGACGCTTTTGAAAAAGTCTGCTCCCGCGGCGGTGAATTTGACGCCGTTGTTTGCAGCGGGGGAGACGGCACTTTAAACGAAACTATCAAAGCGCTTATGAAGTCCGAAAAGCGCGTTCCGCTGGGATATATTCCCTCGGGAACTATGAACGATTTTGCATCGAGCATAGGTATTCCCAAGGATATGCCCGCGGCTGCGGCTGTAGTTGCAAAAGGCGAGCCTATAAGCGTCGACATAGGTTCATTTAATGATGAATACTTTACTTATATTGCGGCTTTCGGGGCGTTTACGGACGTCAGCTATGAAACTCCGCAGCAGATGAAGAATATGTTCGGAAGTCTTGCGTACATCATGGAGGGCATGAAACGCCTTAACACCGCAAAATCCTATCATGTTACGGTCAGAAACGGTTCGGAAGTCATTGAGGACGATTTCATTTTCGGAATGGTTTCCAACTCCACTTCCGTTGGCGGTTTCAAGGGAATAAGCGGTACGGAAGTCAAGCTTGACGATGGCGTTTTTGAAGTTGTTCTTATAAAAACTCCCAAGACTCTGGCGGAATTCCAGCAGACAATAAACGCTTTCCTGCGGCGGGAAATGGATTCCCAGTATTTTGTGAATTTCAAATCCGATCATGTGGAATTCCATTCCGAGGACGATCTTCCTTGGACGCTTGACGGCGAATACGGCGGCAACTGTCGGAATGTTATTGTAAAAAACAACTGTCGGGCAATAGATATTTTCACTCCTCACGCAGGAGGGGTTGAAGCGGCACTTTATGTAGGCGCTGCCGAAACGGAGTAAAAGCCGTTTTTCGGCGTTTCTTACAAAAATTCCAGACAAAAAAAGCGGAGAACATCGACGTTCTCCGCTTTTGGAATTTATTGTCCTATTACTTCTTTTCAGCAATAACAGCAACGCCGGGAAGTACCTTGCCCTCAAGGTATTCAAGAGAAGCTCCGCCGCCTGTGGAGATGTGGGACATCTTGTCTGCAAATCCAAGCTGCATAACAGCCGCCGCAGAATCGCCGCCGCCGATAATTGTGGTAGCGTCTGTATCTGCAAGAGCCTTTGCAACGGCAATTGTACCCTTAGCAAGTGTGGGGTTCTCAAATACGCCCATAGGTCCGTTCCAAACTACTGTCTTTGCGGATTTAACAGCGTCTGCAAAGAGTTCCATTGTCTTTGTGCCGATGTCAAGACCCATCATGTCAGCGGGGATCTTGTCGGCGTCAACAACGGAAACTTCGATAGCGCCGTCGATAGGATCGGGGAATGCTGCTGCAATTGTGGTGTCGATAGGAAGAAGCAGCTTCTTGCCTGCTTTTTCAGCCTTAGCCATCATTTCCTTGCAGTAGTCGATCTTTTCATCGTCAACCAGAGACTTTCCTACCTCGTAACCCTTAGCTTTGAGAAATGTGTAAGCCATACCGCCGCCGATGATAAGAGTGTCGCATTTTTCGATAAGGTTGGAAATAACATTCAGCTTGTCTGCAACCTTTGCGCCGCCAAGAATTGCAACGAAAGGACGAACGGGATCTTCAACTGCATTTCCGAGATACTGAATTTCTTTCTGCATCAGGTAGCCCACTGCTGTTTCCTTAACGAACTTTGTAACGCCTGCTGTGGAAGCGTGCGCTCTGTGTGCAGAACCGAAAGCGTCCATAACAAATACCTGACCGTCCACGAGGTCTGCAAGTTCCTTTGCAAAGTCGTCGCCGTTCTTGGTCTCTTCGTTGCCGCGGAAACGTGTATTTTCCAGAACAACGATCTCGCCGTCCTTCATGTTTGCAACGGCTTTCTTTGCGTTGTCGCCGACAACGGTATCATCTTTAGCAAAGATAACGTTTGTATCAACGAGCTGAGCAAGTCTTTCCGCTGCGGGAGCGAGGGAGAATTTGTCCTCCGGACCGTTCTTGGGCTTGCCGAGATGAGAGCAGAGAACTACCTTTGCGCCTTCGGAAGTAAGCTTCTTGATAGTGGGGAGAGCTGCAACGATACGGTTATCGTTGGTGATCTTTCCGTCCTTGAGGGGAACGTTGAAGTCAACTCTTACGAGGACTTTCTTGCCCTTGACGCTGATGTCGTCAACTGTTACTTTGTTTAATCCTGCCATTGGTATGACATCCTTTCATTATAAAGTTTTGCTGAGCGGGGCATAAACCCCTATCATTACTATTTTATACTATTTTATCAAATTTAGCAAGAGGTTATGAAAATTTTTCTGTAAATTTTCCTGAAATTTTTCCTTTATTTCTCAAATTGGCTTTCGTGACGCTTGAAAAAGTCTACCCGCGGTTCAAGGAATTTGAGTTGATGCTCTGTTTCGCCTTTGAGAAGCGTGTCTGCAAGGGTGTCGAAAATGTCGTCCCAGTTCCAGAGTTGTTCGCTGAGGTTCATGTAGTCGCGGATCATTTCCGTTCCCTCGGGAGCGATGGGGTGGAGCAGAACTGCCGCGGTCTTTATCATATGGAAAACATTAGTGATCCATTCTCTGCGGAGATCATTATCGTCCGCCTTATCTGCGTCCGCTTTGGCTTTTGCCATGTATTTGCTTGCTTTGCGGATATATGAGTCCAGAACATATGTCACTTGGTGGAATTCAAACTTGTACATGAAGCGTTCATATTCGAGAACGGCTTTTTCGGAATCCGCAAGGATATTTTCACCGACTGCGCCAACGGGCATTCTGCCGTCAAAATATTTCTGTGTGTCGTAGAAACAGGTGCGGATAATTCTGTTAAATACGTTTGAAAGCAGGAAGCCCTCTTTTGTGACGGGATCGCCCTCGTCGGGATTTGCAGCGGGATTAAGGGGCTTCGGCTGGAAACTTACGCTTCTCATGCCCAGTCCGAGACTCAGGAAGTGCATACGAAGCTGTTCCGCAGTGTAGTAGTTCAGAAGTTCTGCCGCCATGGGTGGTTTTACCGAACCGCTGCTGGAAGCTTTCTTGTCAAGGAAAAGAATGTGGTGGT
Organism: uncultured Clostridia bacterium; assembly: GCA_947629785.1. Lineage (GTDB taxonomy): Bacteria > Bacillota > Clostridia > Oscillospirales > Ruminococcaceae > RGIG8773. Next base: position 107,228 of record CANRFB010000003.1, read on the forward strand.
TCGCCACAAGTATGGGAAGCTGAAGTTCGCCGTCGTCCGGATCACAGGAAAGCTTTTCGCCGCCCTGCAAAGCCATGAACATTGCCATTTCCGCAACGCCGTAGAAGTAAATGTTATCCTGACCTATGAACTGATATACCTGCGCGTCCTTTGAACACCAGAAGTCTTTCCATTCTTCGCGGTCTTTGCCTATGGATTCAAGATATGCCTGCGTGAAAGATATAGGCGCCCAGAGGGATTCGGGCCATACCCAGACGGTAAGCGGATCTTCATTTTCCAGAACAGGCGCGGGAACGCCCCATTCTATATTTCCCGTAAGGCGGAAAGGAACGAGGGTCTTGCCCGTGCGGAAACGTATTCCCGCTTCGGAAAGCACGGTGCAGGAATTTTCTCTGTCCTCAAGTGTGTCAAATACTATGGTAAAGGAAGTTTTCTTGGGTTCTTCAATAAGCTTGTGAGATGCGAGATTTCCTTTCAGTTCCTCGTATTTATCGCGGAAATCGTTCATAATGTAGATAACGGGCGGTTCGAGGAATTCTCCGATAGTCTTATAAACCACCTGACGAACGTTGTCTTTCTGCTTTATGCTGTCGGCATATTCCCTGAGAATGTCAAGATGTTCCGGAAGCTTGAAATACCAGTTCATAACATCGCGCATAACGGGAGTTTCGCCTGTAATGGTGCTTTTCGGGTCTATAAGGTCCTGCGGCATATACTGATGCCCAAGATCACATTCATCGGCATAGCCTTTCTCCGACTGACAGCCCTGAACGGGGCATTTTCCAACGACCTGTCTGCCGTTAAGGAAAGTTCCCGCCTTTTCATCGTAGAACTGCGGTGTGGAATTCATCTGCAAGTGACCGTTTTCGTAAAGCTTTCTTATGAACCAATCGGAGACTTCATTGTGAACTTCGGCAGTTCTGCCAAGTCCTGACGCTCCGAAAAGGTTTAAGCTTATATCGTAATCGTCAAGAGTCTTTTTCTGGCTTTCGTGATTGGAACGTACAAAATCCTTTATTGTGCCTGTATAGCCGTTATCCTTTACAAGCTTGCGGTAGCTTTCGGCAATAGGCGAACCGTAGCAGTCCGTTCCCGAAACAAAGATAACGTTTTCCGAACCTATGCGGTCTCTCAGAAAACGCGCGAAAACGTCCGCAAATACGAACACTCCCCCCACATGACCGAAGTGCAGTTCCTTGTTGCCGTATGGCATACCGCCCGTAATAACGGCTCTTTTGGGAAATTCGGGGCGATTATCCCTTGAAACGGTTTTCCTGCCGTTGTTTTTGTTGTTATCCATAAAGAATCCTCCAAAAAATGGTATTTATCAAAATACGGAGAATACGGGATTTTACATCACCGTTTCTCCGTTGAAACTTGTTCTCAGCTAAGGGTAAGGGTTGCCATATCGCCGTTGTTGCTCTGACCGACATTTCTTACGGCAAAAATTATTTTGCTCATAAGATTCTTGTCCGAAGCGCGCAGTGCGGTGTCAAAAGCGGTTATAGCTTTTACAAATTTTTCCTCATCACCGTCGGGCGCATAGCAGGTTATCATGACTTTTATGGCGTTGTAAAGTGAGCAGAAGAACACAAAGTGATCCCAGTAGTTAAATTCCGCTCTTGCCAGTGGGATAGAGTACGACCATACATAGCTTATAACAATGTTTTCCATGTAAAATGATTTTTCGCCCGAAACAAAGTCGCTGTAAAGCTTTCTCTTTTGCAGATAGTTTCTGAGATCTGCCATTTTTAGGGTTTCCGGACCGGAAACATTTATTGACTTATATATTTCCGAAATAACTTCTTTGTACGCGGCGTTGGGCTTGTTCAGGGATTTGAGGAGTGAAATTCCGTCCGCAAGGGAATATGCGGGATTGGGGCGTATGGTTTTGAAGAACTCGATAACTTCCTTATAATCTGCGTCAGGCTTGGTAAAATCGTCCACAAGTTTCGGAATAAGATTTGACTGTCCGTTATCCGCAAGGCTCTGAATGGTTTTTACCGCATAGTTAAGTATAAGAAACCTTTTTTCAAAATTTATGGTTCTGTTTTGCAGGACATTCATAAACAAAGTGCGTATCTGCCAGTAATACTGTGCTGTAGGGTACATTTCGGTAACTTTGCGGCTCTGTTCGATAAATTGCTCACTTTGGTCATCGGGAAGATTTACCATATTGTAAGCAAGGGTATCGGGGCTTTTTATCAAAGCCCTTACTACATTTTCGTGACAAAGTTTGGGAGAATATTCAACAGCGGCAGGGGAAACAATGACGTCGCAGAATTCATCGGGCGTCATTGGTTTCATCTGTTCGATAAGTCCTTTCATTATAGAGGGTGAAATAACAGGAAATCCCATAAAATGCTCCATTCTCGGCGGTTCAAAGTCGTTTAAAAAGGAAAATTTATCCGTCCCGCCGCGGCGAATAAACAAATTCAAATAATATTATACCACACATTTTCAGAAAATGCAATAGAAATTTTCCATTTCTGCAAAGCTTACATTTATAAGCCGATATTTGGCACAAAATTCCGCTTTTTTCATAAAATGTAATGAAAGGAGCGCTTTTTTATGAATGTGTTCGGTATAACGGCAGTTTTTCTGTCCTGTGCGGCGATACTTATAATCAACGGCATTTATGCGGTGAGAACGGCAGGGGAAAGGGAATTCCCGAGGGCGTTTCTCATACTTCCGGTGTATGATGATACTTCCGATATTGAATTTATCGTAAGACAATATATTTATAAGGTTGTGGGGCAATATCCCGATGTGCTGATAATTTTCTATGATATGGGCGCGGACAGCGACACGATAAGGATATTTGAACGGCTTATGGAACCCGTAGGCGGCTATTGTATTGTGAATAATGCTGATTTTTCCTCGTATATGTGAAAAAATTCGGTTAAAATTATCGGTTTTGGCATATTTCTATTGCAGTTTTTTTTTTTTTGTGGTATAATATTATGGGTTTACAGGGGCATTTGTAAGATGTTCCCTTAATTGGAAATAATTTCACAGAAAGAGGTCTGCCAATGTTTGTTGATAAGGCAAAGATAAAAATAAAAGCGGGTGACGGCGGCGACGGCGCGGTTTCCTTTCACCGTGAGAAATACGTTGCCGCGGGCGGCCCCGACGGCGGTGACGGCGGCAAAGGCGGGGATATTGTTTTCGTTGTGGACGATAACTTTTCCACTCTTGAAGATTTCCGCTACAAGCGTAAATATATTGCCGAAAGAGGCGACAACGGCGCTTCGGGAAACCGCACCGGCAAAAACGCTCCCGACCTTATTATAAAAGTTCCCCGCGGAACTCTTATCCGCGATGCGGAAACAGGCAGGATAATGGCGGATATGTCCTCGGACGAACCGAAAGTTCTTGCAAAAGGCGGCAAGGGCGGCAAGGGAAACGCAAGATTCGCTACCCCTACCCGTCAGATACCCAAATTTTCCAAGCCGGGATTTTTAGGCGAGGAATATGAAGTTTCACTGGAACTGAAACTTCTTGCTGACGTGGGGCTGGTAGGCTTTCCTAATGTGGGAAAATCCACGCTTATTTCCGTTGTTTCGGCGGCTAAGCCTAAAATTGCCAACTACCATTTTACAACGCTTACGCCTGTTCTGGGAGTTGTTAAGATAGACGAGGGAAAATCTTTTGTAATGGCGGATATTCCCGGGCTTATCGAGGGCGCGAGCGACGGTGTGGGGTTAGGGCATGAATTTCTCCGCCATGTGGAAAGGTGCAGGCTTATCGTTCATGTTGTGGACGTTTCGGGAATGGAGGGCAGAGACCCCAAGTCGGATTTCGTTATCATCAATCGGGAACTGAAAAATTTCAGCAAGGAACTGGCGGAACTTCCCCAGATAGTTGCGGCAAACAAATGCGATTCCGCTTCAAGGGAGAACATTGATGATTTTGCGGAATATATAAAAGGACTGGGTCTGCCGTTTTTTGAAATTTCCGCGGCGGCTGTCACAGGCACAAAAGAACTGGTAAACGCAATTGCCGCCGAACTGGACAAGCTTCCTCCCATTAAGGAATATGAAGCGGAAGCCGCACCTGAGCGTCAACTTGACGAACGTGCAGGCATTGGCAAAAGATTTGAGATCACCCGCGGCGATGACGGCGTTTTCTACGTTGAAGCAGATTGGCTTGAAAACATCATGCGCACCGTGGATATGGACGATTACGCGTCTTTGCAGTATTTTCAGAGAGTTCTGCGGACAAGCGGGATAATAGATAAACTTGAACAGATGGGCATTGACGAGGGCGACACGGTAAATATTTTCGGATTTGAGTTTGATTTTGTATTCTGATGACGGAGGATATTTATGGAATTTTTTGACGTTTACGACCGCGAACGAAATCTTACGGGAATGACCATGGAGCGCGGGAAACACGTTCCCGAGGGCTGTTATCGCATGGTTGTCCACATATGCGTATTCAATTCGGACGGGAAAATGCTTATCCAGCAGAGACAGCCGTTCAAGCACAGCTGGAGCGGAATGTGGGATCTGAGCGTAGGCGGTTCGTCCGTTGCGGGAGACACAAGCCTTTCCGCGGCTATAAGGGAAACGGGTGAAGAATTGGGTATAAGGCTTTCTCCCGAAGAACTGCGGAGAGTCCTTACCATACAGACAAAGAACATTTTTGACGATATTTACATTGTAAATAAAGATGTGGACGAAACCGCTCTGACGCTTCAAGCCGAAGAAGTCGCGCAGGTAAAGTGGGCGGATATTTCCGAAATAAAGAAAATGATAGCGGAGGGAATTTTCATACCCTACCATGAAGCACTTATAGACCTGCTGTTCTATATGAAAGACCATGACGGCGCAAGAACGGCGCAGGATCCGACAGAGAGGTGAAACGTTATAGAAAAACATGACGTAAACAGTTACAGTCCGCTGACGCTTGCTTTCCTCGGCGACGCGGTGTATGAACAGCTTGTAAGGGAACGGCTCGTTCTTACGGCGAATATGCCTGTTAAAAAACTTCACGCGGCGGCAGTGGAAAAAGTCCGCGCTTCCTATCAGTCGGAAGCCGTGGACGTGATACTTCCCGAACTTTCCGAGGAGGAACTTTCCGTACTTAAAAGAGGGCGGAACGCCACGGGAAATACCGTTCCGAAAAGCTCTAATCCTGTGGAATACAGACGTGCCACAGCATTGGAAACATTGTTCGGTTATCTTTATTTAACAGAAAATCATAAAAGAATGGTTGAATTATTTGATATTATTTGGTATAATTGTTGATGTTTTCCTAAAAACCGCGCAAATGAGCGGTTTGCTTGACTATGTTATGAAGCAGTGGCAACATTTTGGCAACAAAATTGGTATAATACAGATTTAGTTCGGGAAAAGGGTGATGAAAGTGGACTTTGAGAGAGTTAATATGATCTCCTGCGGAAATGTCAACTGCTATGTTATCAGAGGAAAAAGCGGGGATATTCTCATTGATACGGGAACTGCCGGTTATCGGAACGAAATTGAAGTATGGCTCCACAATTATAATGTAAAGCTGATCGTCATTACCCATGGGCATAACGATCATATCGGGAACGCGGCGTATTTTGCCGAACTGTGCGGCGCGCGCATCGCTATGTCGGAAGATGATATTTCCCTTGCGAAATGCAATATTTCACGGAATATCTACGCCGTGGGCGTTTCGGGAAAAGCAATGAAGAAGGCGCTGTTCAAGCGCATGGAAAATGCCGCGGAGAGTTTTGATGTGAACATTCCGCTTAAAGACGGCATGGCTTTGGGTGAAGAATTGGGCATAAAAGGCTGTAAAGCGGTAAGGCTTGACGGACACACGAAAGGATCTTTCGGAATACTTCACGGGAAAGATCTTTACATAGGTGACGCGGCTATGAACCACAAAAAGCCGTCATTCCCCGCGGTCTGCGAAAGCCCTGCGGCGGCAAGACGTTCCCTTGAAAGGGTGAAAGAAATTTCACCGGAAAGGATATTTTTTGGACATGGGCAGCCTATCGAGGGCAGAGGTCCGGAATACAGAAATATGTTTGTCAGAAACATATTGTAAAAATTTAGTAAAAATTTATAATATTATATAAGGAGAGAATTTTATGTCAGGACATTCCAAATGGAATAACATCAAAAGGAAAAAGGAAGCCACCGACGGCGCAAGAGCGAAGATATTCACAAAAATAGGACGTGAGATCACCGTTTGCGTTAAGGAAGGCGGCGCAGACCCCAATAACAACGCGAAACTCCGCGACCTTATCGCAAAGGCAAAGGCTAACAACGTTCCTAACGACAATATCGACCGCGTTATCAAAAAAGCTGCGGGCGGCGGCGACAAAACGGACTACGAAGCCAACGTTTACGAGGGATACGGTCCTAACGGCGTTGCGGTCATTGTTGAGACCCTTACCGACAACAAGAACCGCACGGCAGGCGATATACGCCACTATTTTGACAAATTCGGCGGAAATCTGGGCACTACGGGCTGCGTTTCCTTCATGTTTTCAAGCAAGGGCATAATTGTTGCCGAAAACAACGGTCTTGAAGAGGACAAAGTCATGGACGATGTGTTCGACCTTGGCGCGTCTGACTTTTCAATGGAGGACGATGTTATTGAGATAGAGACAGAACCCGGTGAACTTGCGGCTGTCCGTGACGGACTTACCGAAAAGGGCTACAAGCTCATTTCCGCAGATGTGGAAATGATTCCCTCTACCTACACGACTCTTACAGACGAAGAATCTATAAAGAAAATGAATCTGCTCCTTGAACATCTGGAAGATAACGACGATGTTCAGAACGTTTACCACAATTGGGATATGCCCGAAAGCGATGACGAAGAGTGATTTGCAAACTGAAAGGAATGTTTTAAAATGCAGTGGACAGGCTTAAACGATCTAAGAGAAAAATATCTCTCGTTTTTTGAAAGCAAAAATCACACAAGAATGGCAAGTTCTTCACTTATTCCCCACGGCGACAACAGCTTGCTGCTTATAAACAGCGGTATGGCTCCGCTGAAAAAGTTTTTTCTCGGACAGGAAACTCCTCCCAATGTGAGAGTTACCACCTGTCAGAAATGTATCCGTACTCCCGATATCGAAAATGTGGGCAAAACCGCACGCCACGGCACTTATTTTGAAATGCTGGGCAACTTTTCTTTCGGGGACTATTTCAAGAAAGAAGCTATTGCTTGGGCATGGGAATTCCTGACAAAAGTTCTGGAAATTCCCGCTGACAGGCTTTGGATAACGGTTTTTGAAAGCGACGACGAAGCCGAGCAGATCTGGATGAACGATATAGGCATTCCCAAGGAACGTATCAAACGTCTCGGAAAGAAAGACAATTTCTGGGAACACGGCAGCGGTCCCTGCGGTCCCTGTTCGGAAATACATTTCGACAGGGGAGAAGCCTACGGTCCTTTTGAAAGCTTTGAACAGGCAAGCGACAACGACCGTATCATAGAAATATGGAATCTGGTTTTCTCCCAGTTTGACAGCGACGGCAACGGAAATTACGCCGAAATGGCACACAAGAACATCGACACCGGCATGGGTCTTGAAAGACTTGCCTGCGCTATGCAGGGCGTTGACAACCTTTTTGAAGTTGACACCGTCCGCAACATTATGAACCATATCAGCAGAATTGCAGGCGTTAAATACAAGGAAAACGAGAAGAACGACATTTCCCTGCGTGTTATTACCGACCATATCAGAAGTACGACTTTCATGGTGGGAGACGGTGTTACGCCTTCAAACAACGGCAGAGGCTACGTTCTCAGAAGGCTTTTAAGACGTGCGGCGCGCCACGGCAGACTTTTAGGAATAAAAGAGCCGTTCCTTTATGAAGTCGTTGATACGGTAATCGCCGAGAATGCTTCCGCTTATCCCGAACTTGAGGAAAGAAAGACATACATTAAAAAGCTGGTAAAGAGCGAGGAAGAAACTTTTGCCAAGACCATTGACAAGGGTATGGAAATTCTTACCGAGAAAACAGACGCCGTTCTTGCGGCGGGCGGAAAGGTCATCAGCGGCGATGATGCGTTCCTGTTAAGCGATACTTACGGTTTCCCAATTGACCTGACAATTGAAATTGCCGAGGAAAAGGGTCTTTCCGTTGATATTGACAGATACCACGAATGTCTCAATGAGCAGAAGAAAAAGGCTCGTGACGACCATAACGCAAAATCAGGTTCTTCATGGGAAGACGGTTCTCTTGTTGTTGAAGCTGCGCCCACTGAATTTACAGGATATTCCTCAATGGAGGAACAGGCAAAAGTTCTTGCAATTTTCGTTGACGGCGAAAGCGTTCAGACTGCAAATGACAGCGATGAAGCTGTTATCGTCCTTGATAAAACGCCTTTCTATGCGGAAAGCGGCGGACAGGTGGGAGATACGGGCGTTATCAGCGGCGCTATGACGGCGTTTGAAGTTTCCGATACAAAGAAGATACACAGCGGACATTTCCTGCATATGGGCGTTGCACAGGGAACGGTCTCAGTTGGCGACAGCGTAACGGCTTCCGTTGATGAAGCCCGCAGACGTTCCATCATGAGAAACCACACTGCGGCGCATCTGCTTCAGGCGGCTCTGAGAAAAGTCCTCGGCGACCATGTTCATCAGGCGGGACAGCTTGTTGACAGCGAAAGAGTTCGTTTTGACTTCTCACACTTTGAAGCGGTCACACCCGAGCAGCTTAACGAGATAGAAACTATCATAAATAAGAATGTTCTGTCGGCAATTCCCGTTGTTACAAACGAAATGCCCATTGATGAGGCAAGGAAACTCGGAGCAATGGCGCTTTTCGGTGAAAAGTACGGCGATATTGTACGGGTTGTCAATGTTGAGGGAACTTCCATTGAGTTCTGCGGAGGAACGCACGTTGACAATACTTCAAAACTTGGACTTTTCAAGATAATTTCCGAAAATTCCGTTGCCGCGGGCGTAAGACGTATCGAAGCGGTAACAGGTTCTGGCGTTCTTGCCCTTATCGGCGAATACAAGGACATTATCACGAAATCCGCACAGGCTATAAAAGCGCCCAACCCCGCGGAACTTGCTTCCAAATGCGCCGCTGCGGCAAGCGAAGTCAAGGCCCTTGAAAAGGAAGTTGCGGCTCTGAAAGGCAAGATTGCCGACGCGCAGCTTGAATCAATTTTCGCAGGCGCAAAGGCCGAGGGAAAAGTAAAAATTATGACAGCGGTTCTGGAAAACACCAAACCCGATGTTCTCAGGACAATGGGCGACCGTATAAAGGACAAGGCTTCGGACGCTGTTGCGGTGATCGTTGCGGTAAACGGAAATTCCGCTTCGGTAATATGTTCCTGCGGCAAGGACGCCGTTTCGGCAGGCGCCCACGCGGGTAAGATAGTTCAGCAGGTTTCCGCAGTAACAGGCGGAAAGGGCGGCGGACGTCCCGACAGCGCAATGGCGGGTATCGGTGATGTTTCCCTTATCGGAAAAGCTGTTGACAGCGTTTCCGAAATTGTAAAAAGCGTTATAGGATAAGGAGTTGTTTTAAATGAGCGATTGTCTTTTCTGCAAAATAATTGCGGGCGAAATTCCGAGCACCAAGGTTTATGAGGACGAGTATGTCTATGCTTTCAAGGACATAAATCCTCTTGCGCCCGTTCACGTTCTTATTGTGCCCAAGAACCATATTTCAGGGGCATCGGAGATAAATTCCGAGAACTCCGCGGTAGTTTCAAAAATTTTTGAAACGGCTGCCAAGCTTGCAAAGGAACTGGGCGTTGCCGAGGACGGTTTCCGCATTGTTACCAACTGCGGAGAACACGGCTGCCAGAGCGTTCATCATCTGCATTTCCATCTGCTTGGCGGAAAGCAGCTTACAGCGGACATGGGCTGATATTCTTGGGGAGGAACGGCAATGGTTCGTAAAATGGCTTATATCGGTTCATTCTGGTTCATAGGTCTTTTAGCGGCGTCGTTCCTTACATTTCCCGGGTGTTTTGCGGTTTCGGCAGCGGCGGCTTTGTCGGCTGCTGCCGCCGCTTTGTTTTTAAGGAAAGATATAAAATACGCGGTCTGCCTGTTCAGTTTCGGGGCGGCAGTGTTTGTTTACGGAGCATACGGGAATTTTGTTTACGGAAATATCATCAAATATGACGGTCTTGACGTTGAAGTAAAGGGTATCATAACAGGATATGCCGACCACAGCGGCGATAAGGCTTCCTATACCATACGCGGAATTGTCAACGGCGATGTGAAAGCGACTGTCACCTGTTATGCGGACAGTATTTCCGCAGACGTGGGCGACAGTATAAGCATTATCGGAAAGGCATCGGTGTTCCGGAACGATTTTTCCTTTGCGGCGGAAAATTACTACAGGGCAAAGAACATTTTCCTGAAGATAAACAGCGTCAAAAAGCTGAACTATTCCAATAATGAAAAATTTTCTCTTATCCGTGTTATGAATTCTTACAGGGAACGGATCATAAATGTCATAAATTCCCGAATGGACGAAAGAGGACAGGCTGTTATGGCGGCTATGCTTTTCGGGGATAAGTCCGACTTGGAAAGCACCGATAAAACGCTTATGTGCAGGGCGGGAATAGGACACATAATGGCTGTTTCGGGAGTTCATCTGGCTGTGGTGTGTACGTTTTTCGGATTCATTATTTCCAAACTTCCGTTAAACAAATACCTGCGGTTCGGGATAATGCTTGTGCCGATATTCTGCTTTGTACTGCTGGCGGGAATGTCGGACTCGGTGCTTCGTTCGGCGGTAATGGTAATAATTGTTTTCGGCGCGGAACTTTTCAGGCGAAGGGCTGATACATTCAATTCTCTCGGGATAGCGGCAGTAATTCTCACGGTGGGAAATCCTTTTGCGATAAGAGATCCGTCGTTCCTGCTTTCGGTGTCGGGAGTTTTCGGGGCGGGTGTTGCCGCTCCTGCGGTAATAAAGTCCATAGAGCAAAAGCGCCGGCTCGGCTCTTTTGCAAAGTCGATAATTCTGACAATTTGTGTAAATGCGGTGATATTCCCTGCGGCAGTGATGTTCTTTGATGAATTTTCCGTAATTTCGCCGCTGTCAAATGTTCTGCTGATACCTGTATGCGAACTGATACTCATTGGCGGGATAATTGTTACGGTAACGGGCGGGGTAGGTTTTATTGCGGATATTGTACTATTTTTCTGCGGAATACTTTGTGATTTGGTGGTAAATGTTTCGGAATTTATCGGGAATATCCACTTCCTTTATATTCCATTGGGAAATGATATTGTAAAAGCGGCTGCTGTGACGGCGGCGCTTATCCCTGCGGCGGCTTTTGCAATATCAAAAAGAGCGGAAATAGGAGTTATGCTTGCGGTATGTGTATTTTCCCTGACGATAACGGCGGTAAATTTATACCGAGTCCTGCCGAATGACGGCATTACCGTTGCCGTTCTAAGGAAAAGCAACGCGGTCACGGCTGTTATCCATGACGGGAAAAGTGCGGCGGTAATTGACCTTGACGGCAGGGGAAAGGCTGCGCCGACGGCGGTAAAATATCTCAACAAGCACGGAATTTACAGGATAGATGCGTTAATAATGAATTCAGAGCCTAATGCGGCAATTCCCGTATTTGATACAAATTTTAAATTGTTTGACGTTTCGGAGTCATTTATTCCCGAAGAATATACTTCATTTGCCGAAAAGGACGGGCTTGCTGTTTACGGTTTGCAAAGCGGCATAAAGCTTCCGGAGTATGAAATAATTTTTGACGGCAAAGGAAATATTACTCTGAACTACGTCAGAACGGATATTGTATTTTATGACTCGGAATATATCGGCGGCGGAAAATTTTCCGCGGCTGTGAGATATTCGGGAAAGAAACCCGATTCCGATGCGGAAGCGGATATTTTAGCGGTCATGGATTCAGACGGTTCAGCCGAAATACATGGCGGGCAGACGGTCTACATAGGCGAAAGCATTGAATTTTCGGCGGACAGATACGGCGGAATCACTGCAAAGGAACTTGATTAGAAAGGAATGAACGGAATGGCGGTAGTTACGGAAAGCGGTCTGAAAAGCGACCTTAAAAGCAAAGATTTTAAAACGGTCTACTATTTTTACGGAAAAGATACCGCCGCTGTGGAATCATACACGAATAATTTTATTTCGCGGCTGGTGGACAAGGAAAACGCCGACTATAATTTCCATAGCTTTGACGGAAAGAATTTTGATATTGACGCGTTTACGGACGCCTGCGAAGCGCTGCCGTTCTTCGGGGAACACGTTTGCTGCACGGTCTGCGACCTGAACGCGGAAGCTCTTAGCGCGGATATTCTTAAACGGCTCACCGGATTTATAAGCGACCTGCCCGAAAGCACTACGGTCATTTTTTACTATACTTCGGTGGACGTTACCGAAGGAAGAAAATATCCCACGGCAAAAAACAAAAAGCTTATGGACGCGGCGGACAAATCGGGGAATGTATGCAATTTTGCGCAGAAAACAGCCGCTGCTCTTTCAAAAGAAATAATGGCAAGGGTCTCGGCGGCAAACTGCGGAATTTCCAAGGACGCGGCAATATTCCTTGCGGAACAGTGCCTGTGCAATTCAATGATAGTTTTCAATGAAGTGGACAAGCTTACGGCTTATGCAAACGGGAACGAGATAACATTTGACATGATACGGGAACTTTCTCCCAGACAGATAGATACTACTGCTTTTGACCTTGTGAGGGCTATCGTCCGCATGGACGTAAAAACCTCGATGCGGCTTTTTGACGACCTTATTGCCGAAAAAGCCGACTATATTGCCATATTGTATGCGGTTTCGGGAAGTATGTTGGATTTATACCGGGCAAGGACGGCTTTAGCCGCAAGGAAATACGCTTCGGCGGTGAAAGAGGATTTCGGGTACAGCAAAGCGCTTGAATTCCGTGTTGACAATGCGTTCCATGACGTTCAGAGAATATCCCTTTCGCACCTGAGAATGTGTATGAAAGTTCTTGCGGACACCGACGCGGCTGTGAAATCTTCAAAGACAGACCCGATGATACTTCTTGAAGAAGCCATCGTTAAAATGCTTTCTTTCAGGGAATGACGGAGGATATTTATGCTTAAATTAAAGGAAGCCGTTATTGTGGAGGGGAAATACGACAAAATAAAGCTTTCGTCTGTAATAGACGCGGTCATAATTCCCACAAACGGCTTTAATATTTTCAAAAACAGGGAAACGCTTGAAATAATACGATATTTTGCCGCTAAAACGGGAATAATAATCCTTACCGATTCGGACGCGGCGGGATTCAAGATACGTTCCTATATAAAGGGCGCGGTCAAGGACGGGAAAATAATAAATGTATACATTCCCGATATTTTCGGCAAGGAACGCCGCAAGACCGCTCCCTCAAAAGAGGGAAAACTCGGTGTTGAGGGCGTTGAAAAGGAGATAATTCTGGAGGCGTTCCGAAAAGCGGGGATTTCCGCGGACGATACTGCAATTCCCGCCGACCCCATAACACGGCTTGACCTGTACGAAACGGGATTCAGCGGCGGGGAAAATTCCTCGGAAATGCGGCAGAGGCTTCTTTCGGAACTTGACCTGCCCGAACGCCTTACCACGGGCGGAATTGTGGATATTCTCAATACCCTTATGACAAGACGGGAATTTTTTGAACTTGCCGAAAAGATAAGCGGCGGAAAGGACAGTTAAAATGGTATTTTCAAGCTTGACATTCCTATACTATTTTCTGCCTATTGTGCTGATAGTTTACATTTTCCTGCCAAACAGAATAGCCGTTCCTATCGGAAAAGAAAAAAATCTTGTTATTCCTGCGAGGAACCTGCTTATTCTGCTGACGGGATTTTTCTTTTACGCATGGGGAGAACCGTTCTATGTGGTAATAATGCTTTTCTCCACGCTGATAGACTACACGGCGGGGCGAATGATGGATAAATTTGATGACAGACCGAAGATACGCACCGTATGCCTGATAGTTTCGGTGTGTATGAATATCGGTCTGCTTGCTGTATTCAAGTACAGCGATTTTATTTTCGACACCGTGAATTCGGTTTTCGGAACGGATATTACAAACCCCGTCATTCTTGCAAACAGGGCGATAAACGATATTTACAACTTTGGGCTGAGTGAGGACAGAGTTGCGCTTCCCATAGGGATTTCATTTTATACTTTCCAGTCAATGTCCTATACAATTGACCTTTATCTGAGGAAGATAAAAGTCCAGAAAAGCTTTATAGGCTTTACTTCATATGTAACGCTTTTCCCGCAGATAGTTGCAGGTCCTATAGTCCGTTATGAAGATGTGGCGGCGGAAATTGAGGACAGGAAAGTCAATATCGGAAAGATAAGCGAGGGCATAGCTAAATTTTCCAAAGGTCTGGCGAAAAAAGTGCTTCTGGCAAATAATATCGGCATTATCTGGACGGAAGTAAAGGCTATGGACTATTCGCAGATAAGCGCGGCAACAGCTTGGCTGGGAATACTGGCGTTTACGTTCCAGATATACTTTGATTTTTCGGGCTATTCGGACATGGCTGTAGGTCTGGGAAAAATGCTGGGCTTCAATTTCCCCAAAAACTTCGACCACCCGTATCTCTCAAAAAGTGTAAGCGAGTTCTGGAGGCGGTGGCACATCACTCTCGGAACATGGTTCAGGGAGTATGTTTACATTCCCCTTGGGGGAAACCGCAAGGGCATGGCAAAAACTCTACGCAATCTGCTTATTGTGTGGGCTCTGACGGGACTCTGGCACGGCGCAAGCTGGAATTTTGTGGTGTGGGGACTTTATTACGGGATCCTTATAATCATTGAGCGGGTAGGTTTCGGAAAGATACTGGAGAAACTTCCCTCGGCGGTCAGTATGCTTTATACGTTCCTGATAACGGTTTTCGGCTGGGTGCTGTTCGATACGGACGGCATGGGGAAAGCGTGGCAGTTCTTTAAGGCGATGTTCGGAGCGGGCGGAAGCTTTGCAGACAGTACGGCAAAATATATTTTTTCCTCAAATATACTGATTTTCATTATATGTATATTTGCTTCGACCACAATTTTCGGAAAGCTTGTAGCGTTCCTGAAAAAGAAAAAGCGGCTCGTTTACGCCTATGCCGTTCCTGCGGCTGTGGTATG
This sequence comes from uncultured Clostridia bacterium, assembly GCA_947629785.1. GTDB lineage: Bacteria > Bacillota > Clostridia > Oscillospirales > Ruminococcaceae > RGIG8773. Next base: position 122,308 of record CANRFB010000003.1, read on the forward strand.
CGTAATGCTGTTATGCACTTCGTATCTGGTGGATTCAAGCTATAATCCGTTCCTGTATTTCAGATTCTGACGGAGGGAGGAAAGTTTATGCTGAGAAAGAAAAAGCGGCTCAATCTGCCGAATCTTATAACCTGTATCGCGTTCTTCGGAATACTGATATTCATGGCGGTAATGACCGCTGTCCTCCCAAAACAGGATTTCCTTGAAATGGAAAACAAATACGCGGAAAAATTTCCTAAATTTTCTGCAAAGGCTGTTTTTAACAGGACGTATATGAATAAAACGGAAAGCTACATTTCCGACCATTTTGCAGGAAGAATAGGCTGGATAAAAGCCCGCACCGTTCTGGAAACTTCGCTGGGAAAGCGGGAGCGGAACGGCATTTACATTCTTGACAACAGGCTTGCGGAGAAAATTCCCGAATCCGACTATTCGTCCGTTGATAAGGCTATTGCGGCGATAAATAAATTCGCGGAGGGGAATGACATTCCGGTGTTTACAATGATAGTTCCCACTTCTGCGGAAATTTACGCCGATGAACTTCCCGAAAATGCCCCAAATGCCGACCAGAAAGAATTTATAGACTATGTTTACCAAAATTTAGGCAAATCGGTAAATACCATAGACGTTTATCAGACAATGTTTTCCAACCGTGATGATTATATTTACTACCGTACAGACCATCACTGGACCACAATGGGAGCGTATCTGGCTTATGCCGCCGCGGGAAAAAAGATGGGCTATGACCCCGTTCCGCCCGAACTTTTTGACATTGAACACGCGGGAATAGATTTTATAGGAACATTTTACTCAAAGACCCTTTACGACGGTGTGGAAAAGGACACTATCGACTTTTATCACCCGAATGTGGGAAGTCGGGTCACGGAAGTTGCCATAACGTCAGATTTCGGGAAAGAACCCGCAATTTACGAAAGTATGTATTTCCGTGAATATCTTGACAAAAAGGACAAATACGCGTCATTCCTCGGAACTAATGTTCCCATAGTGGATATAAAATCCGATAACGGCGGGGGGAAGCTTCTTGTTATAAAGGACTCGTATGCGCACTGCTATGCGCCGTTCCTGACGCAGCATTATTCGGAGATAACTCTTGTGGATATGCGGTATATAAATATGCCGCTTAACAAGGTGCTTGATATGGGGGAATATGACCAAGCGCTGATACTTTACAACGCGTCGTCATTTATGACGGATACGGATATACGGAAGCTTGGCTACGGTCAGTAACGGACGAGTGGCGAATTTCCAGAAACTGCATAAACTGAATTAACGGGTAATATCGGTTTATGCGGCGGGAGTGGCGCGGACGGCAGTTTAACATGAAAAAACAGTCAACATTCGAGGGCAGTCGGCGCCCGTAGGGGAGCTTCTGCACAAAAGTGTAGATTTGATATGCCTGTATAATCATAGATTTGGTCAAATGTCATATTTTTTGGCATTTGACCTTGATTTTTGAGGGAAGATAAGTTATAATATATATTAGGTATGCAATGATGTTGAAAGTAAGACTTGGAGGTCTTGGATTTGATAAATACTGTTGTTTCGGCTTCTATACTCAGTGCGGATTTCTGCAACCTTGGCAGAGATGTCAGACGTGCGGAGGAAGCAGGCTGTAAATACATTCATTTCGATGTTATGGACGGTATGTTCGTGCCGAATATAAGCTACGGTATCCCTGTTCTGGAATCCGTTGCCCAAAATGCCAAGGAAGTTCTGGACGTTCATCTGATGATAACCGACCCCATAAGATACATAAAGGCTTTCGCAAAAAGCGGGGCGGATATTATAACATTTCACCTTGAAGCCTGTACGGACGCTAAGTCGGTCATTGACGAAATACATTCCTGCGGGAAAAAGGCAGGTATTTCCATAAAGCCTAAGACTCCCGCCTCCGTACTCGAACCGTACCTTGAATTTGCGGATATGATACTGATTATGACGGTAGAACCCGGTTTCGGCGGGCAGGGATTCAATTATGATATGCTTGAAAAAATTTCAGAGTTAAAGAATATGATGTCGGAAAGCGGCAGGGACATTCCCATAGAAGTGGACGGAGGCATAAATGAAGTTACTGCGCCCCTTGCCAAAAAAGCAGGCGCGGAGATACTTGTAGCGGGTTCATACCTCTTTAATGCTCCGGATATAAACGCGGCGGTCAGAAAAATTCTTGAGGCGTGACACGGTTTATCCAAAAACGCATTAGGAGGATATGATGTATTCTAAAAGCGGCAAGACAGAAACTTCGATAATGACAGATATGCTTATTGTGCTGACAGTGCTTGCGGCGGTTGCGGTCTATTATTACGGGCTCCGAGCCGCATTGGTAATTGTTCTGACTGTGGGCGTCTGCTGCGTTACCGATTTCGTTTCGATAAAACTAAGGAAAAAAGATACGGTAATAAATGATATTTCCGCGCTTATAACAGGGCTTACGTTAAGCATGATGCTTCCCGCGTCCGCGCCGTATTATGAAGCGGTTATCGCGGCTATATTTGCAATTGTAATTGCAAAACAGGCTTTCGGCGGTCACGGCTGTGAAATTTTCAATGCGGCGGCGGTGGGTTTTCTGTTTATATCGCTGTGTTTTCCGGAAAATATACTTACATATCCCGTATATTTTGAAAAAATTCCGTTTTCCTCACTTGTTCCGTCGGATATGCTGAAAAGTTCCATGACAAAGCTTTTCATAACTACGGGTTCGGCGTCGGTGTCGATTCCCGAATTGATGGTGGGAAAATTCAGCGGTCCTATGGGAACGGGTTTTGCGGCTGTTCTTGTTGTGGCGGCAGTATTCCTTATGTTAAGACGTTCCGTTTCGGCGATTGCGCTTTCCGCGGAAGTTGTTGTTTCTGGTGTAGCCGTATTTTTGCTGAGCGGATTTGATTTCAACTCTGTCCTGACGTTTTTTGCAGGCGGAATGACGCTTTTCGGAATGATATTCCTTTCCTGTGAAAATACATATATGCCCAATACAAGGAGTTCGCGGCTGTTATACGGAATACTTGTGGGAGGGCTGACAGTTCTGCTTCAATATTATTCAAAAACGGAAAACGCCATTGTTTACGCGGTGGTGATAGCCGCTCCGTTCAGGATAGAACTGGACAGGCGCGCGCTTTCCTTTGCAGAAATGCTGAAAAGCAAGCATGGGGCATTTTTCGGAAACAAGTCGCTTAAACACGTTAAGGAAACATTGGATATTCTCGATAAGAATGACGAGGAGAAGTAATTTTGGAAAAGGATATTGTAAAGGAAAACAGCTGCAAGACAATAATTTTCAATGCGCTGCTCAAAAAAAATCCCATGCTTGCAAGCGGAATGGTCATAGCTCCCGTTATAATGACAGTGGACAGTCTTCCGAGAGCCCTGACTCTGGCGGCGGCGTTTTCGCTGATAACATTTTTTACGCTGCTGATCTCTTCCTTTGTGCCAAAAAGCATAGTTTATACGGTGAGAATAATCATGTACGCGATAATAGGCGCTATGGTATATGTTCCGGCGTCGATAGCTCTTGAATATTTCATTCCGGAGCAGATAGAAAGAATGGGGATATTTTTTCCGTTGCTGATAATAAACAGTTTTATAATTTTCCGCTCGGAATCAATATTCTTTCTTGAATCCAAAGGGAAAATGATGCTGGATATATTCTTCTGCATAGTAGGGTATGACGCAGCAGTCCTGCTTTACGGCATTATCCGTGAAATAATCGGTTCAGGCACGGCATGGGAAACAATTACAGGTATGCCGGTTATATTTTCGGTCTTTGCCGAACCTTTCGGGGGATTTCTTCTGCTTGGAATAATGGCGGCGCTGCTTCGGGTCGCTTTGCTGACAATTAAAAAAGTAAAAAAGTAAAGGCTTTTCGTCAAAAGGGAGTATTTTTGTGGAAATAGTCAAGAATATAATACTGGCGGCATTTACATCGGTCATTATTGAAAATACTATTTTTTCCCGTGCTCTGGGAACAAGTACGCTTATACTTGTTGCCAAAAGCCGGAAAAATCTGTTCGGCTTCGGCATGAGCGTAACTTACATTACGGCGGTTGTAAGTGTGATAACATATTTTATAAAAGATTTCTTTTCCCTTGACGGTGAGGCGTATATATATGTTCCGCTTGTGTATATACTTATTCTTGGATTGGTATATATTCTTACGCTGCTGTGTCTGTGGAGATTTGCACCGCCGCTGTTCCTGAAAATACGCAAGTATGTTCATATTTCCGCGTTTAACTGTGCGGTTCTCGGGGCGATGTTCATTATTTCCAAATACTGTGTTACATTTACGGATTATCTTGTCAACGGAATAGGCATAGGTCTGGGATTCGTTCTTGCGGTTTACATGACCGCGGTGGTTTACGATAAGATATATTCGGAAAAAGCTCCTTACGCATTCAGGGGATACCCGCTTCTGATGATTTACCTTGGGATACTGGGTATGGCGTTCTGGGGATTTTCGGGACATATGATAAATTATTGATTGTTTGAAAGGAATGATTAGGGAGATGTCCAGACGTGTCGGCAGAAAGATCTACAGGGCAAATGCCAATTACAAAAAGCAGAAAGTGCTGAAAGCATTTAAGATATTGTTTTTTATAATAATACTTGCTGCGCTTGTATTTCTCGGATATTGCGTGGCGCGTCCCGTATTTGATTATTTATCCGACAGGAACGCGGAAAATTCTTCCGCTGAAAATACCGCGCCGTGGACTCCGCCCGTTTTCGAGGAAAACGGCGATGAGAAAGCGGATATTTCCGAACAAGGCGATACAGATTCCGAAGAAGAAAAATCAGAAGAAAAAACGTCAATAAATAACGGATTTTCGGCGTACAGGCTGCCCGTTTCCTCACTTGAAAGCGACAAGACTCTTAAAGACGCGCTTGCTTTGGTAAAGGAAGGCGGCTACACGGCTGTTATTGCAGTCCTTAAAGACGAGGGCGGAAAGATTTACTACAAAACGGGTTCGGAACTTGCGAAAAGCGATGAAAATGCCATTGTGGGAAATATGTACGCGGGGCAGATATGTTCAATTATAAAGAGCGAGGGCTTTACGCCTATTGCGGAGGTAAACCTTTTGGAGGATAATAACCGTTACGGCGAAAACAGGGACGGTTCATACCATTTTGCAAGCGATAATTCCACATGGCTCGACAGTTCAGTTGCAAACGGCGGAAAACCGTGGCTGTCGCCTTTCGATACGGACACGCAAAGCTACGCGGCGTATCTTTCAAATGAAGTGTCGGGCGGCGGGTTTGAATATATAATTTTTGACGGGCTGACGTTCCCGCCTTTCAGGAATTCCGACCTTAATTATATAGGTTCGATGGTTCAGTCGGCGGACAGGTACAAGGCGCTTATCAATATTGAAAACATTTCAGTGGGCGCGGTCAACAAGGAAAAAACCATTCCTGTTGTTATGACATCGGCAGGGGAAATACTTGACGGAAAAGAGGAAGTTTTCAAGCCTGCGGAAATTTCTTCGGAAATGATAGCGGTCAGCTATGTTCCCTCCGAAATAAGCGGAACGGTAATTATCGGCGGTCAGGAAACGGCGGTTTCCGACATGACCGCATATGAACGGGCATCGGCTGTTTTCGGGGAAATAAAACGCCTTGCGGGCGAAAACAAGACCATTGTTCCGGCACTGCGGCAGAGCGATTTCAGTCAGGCTGACTTCAACGATGTTATAACCGCCGCAATAGAACTGGGTATGGAATCTTATATAATTCTATAGTATCAATTGTCCATAAGCTTTCCGGAAGGAGGAACTTACAATAATGAGTGAAAAATTTACGGAACACGGAATGGAAGAAGATAATATCAGACCTCCTCAGAATCCGCATAGAAAGAAGAAAAAGAAAAAACGCAAGGTAAATCCTTTGAAAAGGACTCTGGCTGTTTTAGGAACGACCATACTTTCGCTTTTCCTTATAGTTATAATCACAGGCTCGATAATTGCCGCGGCGCTTACGGTATATGTTCTGCAATTTGCCGACGCGGATATGGTAAGCATCGGTCTTGAGGATCTGGATTTGGATTATACCACGTTCATTTATGCTTATGATGAGAATGAATCGCTTGTGGAACTTGCAAGCATAAGCAGGAACGCGGACAGAATTCCCGTTTCTATCGAGAGAATACCCCAGCACGTTCAGGACGCTTTTGTATACACCGAGGACGAACGTTTCTACGAACACGCCGGCGTTGACTGGAAACGTACATTTACGTCTTTCCTTAATGAGATACTGCATTTCCTCGGAGGAAAGCAGGGCGGTTCTACAATAACTCAACAGCTTGTAAAAAACGTTACAGGCGATAATGATGTGCGGTGGGACAGAAAAATGCGTGAGATATTCCGTTCCGCGCAGCTTGAAAAATACGAGACAAAATCTTCCATTCTTGAAGCTTATCTTAATTATATAGGTTTCGGAGGAAGCACGGCGGGAATTCAGGCGGCGTCTCTGGAATATTTCGGAAAAGACGTTTCGGAACTTACCATTGCTGAGGGCGCGTGTCTGGCGGCTATTCCAAAGAACCCTGAACATTACAATCCTTTTGCCAAAGGCAAGGTAGATGAGGAAACAGGGGAGTTCAAGACGGGTCTTGAATTCAACACCGAACGTAAAGAGACCGTTCTCTGGCAGATGTACAAGAACGCCTGCATTTCCAAAAAGCAGTATGAGGAAGCGCTTGCGGAGAAAGTAGTTTTCCGTGACCCCAATGCAAAAACTGACGATGACGAAAGCGGCGGCGAATACAGCAGTTGGTTCGTTGAAACGGTAATTTATGATGTTGTCACCGATTTTCAGAAGCTTTACGGAATTACTCAGAAAGAAGCAGATGATATGCTTCACAACGGCGGTTATAAAGTTTATACAACCGTTGATCTTGATATGCAGAAAGCCATTGAAGAAAAGTACAGCGACTACACCACATTCTCAGAAACGGTCCTTTCAGACCCGCCTCAGTCCGCTTTTATCTGCATGGACTACAACGGAAACATCAAGGCTGTTGTAGGCGCTATCGGAGAAAGGTCCTTAAACAATGACTGGAACAACGCTACCCGTTCCACCCGTTCTCCCGGTTCATGTATAAAGCCTATAACTTCATACGGCTACGGAATGGAATATGATTTCTACACATGGTCTACCATATTTACCAACAAACCCCTTGAAGATGAAATAATTGATGAAGAAACCGGTCTTGCCCGTAAATGGCCGTACAACTACAATTCAAAGAGCTGGGATTACGGCGGATATTTTACATTCCAAGCGTTACAGCGTTCGCTGAATACTATTCCTGCACAGCTTATAGAGCGTGAAACTCCTGAAGCGGTATTTGAATTTCTGCAGAATCGTTTCCAGATCTCAACGCTTGTTGCTGATGATGCGAACATAGCTCCGCTTTCCGTAGGAGCGCTTACCAAGGGTCTGACTCTCAGGGAACTGGTTGCAGCATATCAGCCTTTCGGAAACGGCGGAAAATATTATTCTCCCACATCTTACACGCAGGTGGTAGATGCGGAAGGAAAGGTCGTTCTTCAGCATAAATACACGCCGATACAGTCTATCAGCAAAGAAAGTGCATATGTTATGAATAAACTTATGCAGACCGTTATTGAGGGCCCTAACGGAACAGGACGTGCCGCAAAGCTGATAAATACTCCGCTTGTGGGCAAAACAGGTACTTCGCAGGATTGGCATGACCTCTCGTTTGTGGGCTGTACTCCGGATTATGTCAGCGGAGTGTGGTACGGTTATGTTAATCCGAAAGAAGTTCCTACGGGTACTTATTACAGTTCATCACAGGTTTGGAAAAATGTGTTCGGCGATATTGCCGAAGCAGAACCGGGCAAGGAATTTCCCGAATGTCAGGACGTAAAACAGCTTTACTACTGCACAAAGACAGGACTCCTTGCAAGCGGGACTTGCCCTACAGGTTCTATCGGTTATTATAAGAGTACCAATGTTCCCGAACTTTGTTCCGGACATCATGACGAAGAAAAGGAAAAGGACAAGACATCAGCTGAAGTTTACGATTTGGGAGTATTGGCGGCTATTCCTTGACAGGTATAAAAGGGGAGTAAAAGCATGGATATGATAAGAATGACTTGTCCTTGCCATTTTGGCTTGGAAAGCACGCTTAAATTTGAAATATCTAAAATCGGGGGGAAAGACATAGCCGTTTCGGACGGAAGAGTGTCTTTTTCGGGAGACCTTTCAGTCCTTGTAAAAGCAAACCTTTGGCTTTCCACGGCGGAAAGAGTTCTTATACAGCTTGCAGAGTTTGACGCGGTGACCTTTGAAGAACTTTTTCAGGGAGTTAAGAATATCCCGTTAGAGGACTATATCGGCAAAGATGATAAATTTCCGGTAAAGGGACACTCACTTGATTCGGAACTGCACAGTGTTCCCGATTGTCAGTCCATAATAAAAAAAGCCGCTGTTGAACGTCTTAAAAGCAAGTATGGCATAAGTCAGTTTGCGGAAACGGGGGCAATGTACAAGATACGTTTCAGTATTCTGAAAAATCATGTTACTATATGCCTTGACAGTTCGGGAGACGGTCTGCACAAGCGCGGCTATCGGAGAAATTCAAACGCCGCGCCTATCAAGGAAACGCTTGCAGCGGGAATTGTTGACCTTGCAAGAGTTCATGGGGACAGTGTGGTTTATGACCCGTTCTGCGGAAGCGGCACTATTCTGATAGAAGCGGCTTACAAGGCTATGAATATTGCTCCGGGAATAAGACGCCGTTTTGTTTCGGAGGAATGGGGGATAATTGACCCGTCAATTTGGGCTTTTGAAAGGGAAAATGCGCTCAATTCCATAAAAAAGGATACGGATTTCTTTGCTTACGGATATGACATTGACCCTGAATGTGTATCGCTTTCAATGGAAAATTGCCGCAAGGCAGGGGTACGCAACAGAGTAAAGATCTCCCAAGGTGATATACGGGATTTTTACAACGAACAGGATACAATTGTTATATGCAATCCGCCTTACGGTGAAAGGCTTCTTGAAATAAAGGAAGCGGAGAAACTTTACACGATAATGGGACGGCATTTAAACGCAGACAGAGAATATCCCTGCTATATAATTTCACCTCATGAAGAATTTGAAAAATTTTTCGGAAAGACTGCCGACAAGCGGAGAAAGCTTTACAATGGAATGATAAAATGCCAGCTTTTTATGTATTTTAAATAATTATAAAAAGGATCAGAAAAATGAAGTGTCTGATCCTTTTTATAAAGGACAGATAAAGGACAAACCGTTAAAAACCCATAAAAATCAAAAAAATAAGTTCCCGCAAATCCAGTCTACAAAAGGACTTGCAGGAACAGCTGCCTTGGTGGAGATAAGGGGATTCGAATCAAAGAAAGTGCTTATTGTAAATTATCAAAATTTGCTTTAAATCCTTATTTTACGCAGTTTGACAAACATTATTCTAACATAATTTTCAATAAAATTCAATGTCTTATCTCTACTTTAAGTACCAAATAAAGACCAAAGGCATATTCCAAAAATTTAATATAATATGCTATCCCTATCACTGAAAAACCAGTGATAGGGATTTTTTTGTCGAAAAAATAAAAACATATCAGGCGGTTTGATGAAAGTCAGACCGTCTTTTTTGTCAGGAGGTAAAATTTATGAATACATCTTACAACTTGTCGGCGATCATTGAACTTCTCAATCCCGACAATACAATTTCTGCTCACCGATATATCGCCCATGCGATCGGTATGACCGAAACAATAATCTATTCCGCGCTGATCGCAAAGCAGACCTATTATCTGAAAAACGCTATGTTCTGCGAGGACGGTTGGTTTTACAGTACCGTGAATGACTTGCAGGAAAGCACCACGTTCGGAATTAAAGCACAGCGCACTGCGATCGCTCATCTTGTGGAACACGGACTTATTGAATGTGAAATGAAAGGCATATCTGCAAAAAGGTATTTCCGCATTTCCGAAAATGCGGAAAGTGTTGAAAACTTAACTTTTTCCGAAGCACTTACCGCTATTGGTGTTAAATTTGAAAATATGGTTTTTGAAAAGCCGATTTCCGAAAAGCAGTTTGAATTTTGGAGCGAGGAAGAACGTAAAACGCAGAACTGCAAGATTCCAAGTTATCTGAAAAATGATAAGACGGCTTTTAAGAACGCTCTGAAATATCTTTGCGGTTTCAGTTATTACTTTTCCGAACATCAGGGAACGAAGTTAGAAAAATTTTTTGAAATGCTTATTGACACAATTGCTGATATGTCAGACGAACATAACGACTTGACGGAAAGATTGAATGACATCATCAGCAGAAATTATCTCGGCGAATGTTTTATTGCGTTTGAGCAGAGGTGGACAAAGATTTCAGCGGAAAAAGAAATTGCACACCCGAAAGCGTATCTCAGGTCGTGCTTGTGGAATTGGTTATGCGATTACGAGAACATCTCTCTTTTGGAAAGGCAGTAAGCTATGCTGCATGGAAGAAGTCCGCCCGTTTTCTCTTGTGCTGGAACAATAGAAATTTTAAGGCGCGATAAATTGACTTGCCAAGAACGGAGGTGAACGTTTGGAACATCTCACACTTGAACGCATAAAGGAACTGCCGCGTGATTATCTCACGGCGAAAGAAGCCGCTGCTGTTATGGGAATATCTGTCGTGTCGTTTTACAAATGCCACGGCAAATTTCCGTTCCCAATTCTTAGAGTCGGGCGAAGCTACCGCATTTTGAAAAAGCCGTTTCTCGAATATATGGAAGTCGGCAGGAGCGGCAAGGGGTAAAATTGCCGAAGTCAGGGCGGACGGGAGGGTTTTCGGCACTAATATAGCAAGCGTAGAAAAGGCATATGCCTTTTCAAATTTTAAGGAATTATCCCTAAGACCTTATTTAACTGAAAGGAATGATAATATGCCTGTCAGACAAGGCACAAAGTCCAAGATAGTATATTTTTCTCCGCAGGAATGGGAGATAGTTTGCAAGCGCGCGGAGAAATGCGGCAAGCGGACAGGAACATTTATCCGCGATATTGCCGTTCAAGGAACGATAAAAATTTTTGACACTAAGCCTATCAACAGTTTTCTAATTTCGTTCAACCGTATCGGCAACGAGATAAACCAGATCGCAAAAGTTGCAAACTCCACGCAGTCGATTTACAAAAAGGACATTGAAGATTTGAAAACCTCTTTCGGCTTTCTGGATAATATGATAAGAAATTATCTGAAGCCGCTCAAGAACGAGATCAATTTGTGAGGTGCTGAACGTGGCAGTCATAAAACATCTTGCCATTCATTTATCGCCGCTGAAATTTCTGAAATACATTTTGAAGAACGATAAGACGGAAGATAAGAAACTTGTCACGGGATTGAACTGTTCTTCAGATGTAAAGAGCGTTTACAATGAAATGAAATTTCAGTTTGAACATTGTGACCGAGCAAGATTTTACAAAAAGTCTTTGGATAAAAATCCAACGTCAAAGGAAACTATCAGACTTCACCACTACATACAATCTTTCAAGCCGAATGAAGTCACGCCCGAAGAAGCACACAAGATAGGTGTTGAGTGGGCAAGAAAAGTTTTCGGGAATGAACATCAGGTGCTTGTCACTACTCACGTTGACCGTCAGCACATTCACAATCATTTTGCTGTTGCTGCTTATGATCTCAACGGTAAACGTTGGCACGATAACAAGACCACACTGAAACGCTGCCGTGACATTTCGGACAGAATTTGCAAAGCACACGGACTAAGCACTATCGAAAAGCCGACCTATCACGCGGATCAGAAATACAGTGAGTGGCTTGAAAGAAAGAACGGCACATCTTGGAAACAGAAACTTTGTGATGATATTGACAGAATTGTTTTGCGTGATGATGTGCGGACGGTCAGCGATTTAGCGGAGAAACTTGCGCGGAACGGTTACGAAGTGAGAATTGGAAAGTATTTATCCGTCAAGCCGAGAGGTTTTAAAAAAGCTATAAGAACATATCGTTTAGGCAACGGATATGCTGTTGAAGAATTGCAGTACCGCATTGAGAACAAGAACCAAGAATTGAGTTTGTCTGAAATAGGCAAGCTGAACGGAATACAGAAAGAGTATGCTCTTTGCTTGCGTGAATTGCAGATAACCCTTTACAGAAAGTCGGACAACATTCACAACGTCACATACCGAGAGCTGCGGAAGAACGCTGAACTTTTATCGTTCTTGTGCAATAACAAGATTTCATCAAAGGAAGATTTTGAGAACCTTGTCAACAAGACAGCCGAGAAAACCAACGAGGTTAAAAGGCAGTATCAGAAACTGCTTACCGACATTGAGAACAGAGAGAAGATCGTTGAAAGCGGAGCAAGGTACATTGAACTCAAGCGGATAAAATTTCCCACGCGTGAGCAGTCAACCGAACTCTACAACTTGAAAGACTTCCGAGCCTTTCACTTGCAGTC
>CANRFB010000004.1 GCA_947629785.1 uncultured Clostridia bacterium
CAAGGTCCGCAGGGCGAACGGGGTGAAACCGGCGCAACAGGTCCCCAAGGTCCGCAGGGCGAACGCGGCGAAACCGGCGCAGCAGGTCCCCAAGGTCCGCAGGGCGAACGGGGTGAAACCGGCGCAACAGGTCCCCAAGGTCCGAAAGGCGAACGGGGCGAAACCGGCGCAACAGGTCCCCAAGGACCGCAGGGCGAACGGGGCGAAACCGGCGCAACAGGTCCCCAAGGTCCGCAGGGTGAACGGGGCGAAACCGGCGCAACAGGACCCCAAGGACCGCAGGGCGAACGGGGCGAAACCGGCGCAACAGGTCCCCAAGGTCCGCAGGGCGAACGGGGTGAAACCGGCGCAACAGGTCCCCAAGGTCCGCAGGGTGAACGGGGTGAAACCGGTGCTACAGGTCCCCAAGGTCCGCAGGGCGAACGGGGTGAAACCGGCGCAACAGGTCCCCAAGGTCCGCAGGGCGAACGAGGCGCAACCGGTGCAACAGGACCCCAAGGTCCGCAGGGCGAACGGGGCGCTACAGGTCGGATACTGAATTTCGCTGATTTTTACGCGATAATGCCGGAAAGCGGTTCGGTTGCCATTGCGGCAGGAGATGACATGGATTTTCCGTACTGCGGCGCGGCTGCGGGAACTGCCATCGCAAGGATAAGCGACAACTCCTTTGCGCTTGCGGAAGCGGGAACTTATCTGGTAATGTTCAATATACCCGTTGCAGTCGGCGGGCAGTTCGTTCTTACCGTTAACGGCAATGAACCGGAATGTACGCTTGTGGGAAGCGGGGCAAGGGCTTCGCAGGTATCGGGAACGGCACTTGTCAGTGCTGCGGAAAATTCCGTTCTTACGGTAAGAAATCCCAACAGTTTCCCTGTTGCTGTTTCCGAAAACGCGGGCGGACGTTTCCCCGTTTCGGCACACCTCACCATAATTCAGATCGGATAATATTAATGCTTAATTCGTAATGCGTAATGCGTAATTACAGAGTTGAGAGTTAAGAGTTGAGAGTTGAGATATTGCGGTAACGCCTATATCTTAACTCTCAATGATTTTTATATCTTAACTCTCAATGATTTTTCAGATTTAAATTTGCTTTATCTCACAGCAGGCATTAATTTGAAAATCACAAAACTACGCCTGACTGGGTGCAGGCTTCAGCCTTGCTTTAACGTAAAATATTTATTACTTCTTTGCCCTTTTTCTTGGCATACTCCGCAAACTTTGCAGAATTACTTACAGTATTTTTTACATATGTTACCAAAATATTTCCGTGGTTAAGCACCCATTTATTGCGGAAATCAATTGCAAAGCGTTTCGGTACGGTTTCAATTCCCTCCGGATAAATAGTATGCAAATAATTTTCCTCTCTGTTTTCCGGAAGATACGCATACACAACATAATATTCTATCTGCGGGAATTCCTTGCTCAACTCTTTAAGCACCGACAGCACAAGGCGGTCAAAACTGCCGTTATTTCCTACATAAAATTTATTAACATTTCTTTCCGTTATAAGTTTTTTAACGGTTTCAAACAGAATGCCCCTCACCGCGTCGGGGGTATCTCTATGCCCGATAAAAGTACATATCATGTTATTCCTCTCTTTGGCTTTCAAAAGTATAAAGCCATTTGAACTTAAAATATTTAAAAATCATTTAAGATTACTATTTACTTTGTGAGTAACTATATATAATTTCTCAATCTAAAGTATAACATAAAATATAGTTAGCTGTCAACACTATAATAACTAAATATGATATTATTACTAAAATGTTACTCGAAAGAAAGTGATAGAAATGGCGCATTATCCAAGGATACGCGACCTCAGAGAAGATGGGGATAAAAAGCAAAGTGAAATAGCGGAATATCTTGGAACGACTGCTCAGTATTACGGATTATATGAAAAAGGCGCTAACGAAATTTCTTTTGAACGCGCCATTGCCCTTGCAAAATACTATAACGTAAGCCTTGACTATATAGCAGGACTTACCAATGACAAGCGGGGATTTTCCTACAGCGACCTTACCAAAGAGCAAAAGAAACTTTTGCAGCTGATAGAAGAACTTTCTCCCGGGGAAAAGAAAAAGACCGCTTCGTTCCTGAAATCAATAATCAGCCTGCTCTCAACTCTTAACTCTTAACTCTCAACTCTACAAAAAGGCTCAGCCTTGCAAACTATAATAAAAATGTGTTGACATTCCGGAAAAAATGTGGTATAATGCTATTGTCAGCAAATTGGTGTAATTTTTTATGCAAACGATTACATCAAGAAAATTTAATAAGGAGGAGCTTTTTGTGAGAAAATCTAAATTATTGGCAGGCGTGCTCGCCCTCGCTTCTGTTGCTTCTTTTGCGGCTTGCGGCGGCGATAATACCACTGTTGATGAAACTACTGCCACCACTACCACCGCTAAGACCGAGTGGACAGGCGATAACATTGAAGTTACCGTTGCGGACGATTCCGTTGACGAGGTGGATATCAGCGGCAAATCCCTTAAATGGATGGGTTTCTATGACCTGAACCCCACCAATGACAGCCCCGAACGTTCGACCGAGGTTGCTATTTTCGAGGATACTTACGGCGCAAAGATCGAGTATATGCCCACAACTGTAACAACTCAGTATGACGACCTTGCAACTTCTATTTTAGGCGGTTCACAGCCGGATATATTTATCTATTCCGACCGTAACTTCCCATATGACATCAGTCAGGACAGATTCCAGCCTATAGATTCCCTTGTGGACTGGGAAGATCCTATGTGGGCGGACGTTAAGGAAACAGCCGACAAACTCCAGTGGAACGGTCAGCATTATATCGCTCCTCTTTGCTACAGCTTCAACGACTTCCAGCTGCTTATGTACAATAAGACAAGAGTCGAGGAAGAAGCACTTGAAGATCCTTATGAAATGTACCAGAACGGCACTTGGGACTGGAACGCTTTCACAGATATTATGAAAACATATGTTGAACAGGGTACAGACCGTTACGGTATCTGCGGCTACTGGGCAAACGCTTTCGTTTACACTTCCGGCGATACTCTCGTAACATACGACGGAAATACATTTACAAATAACCTCTACAGCGCAAAGATCGAGGGCGCAATGCACGTTCTTGAAGACATCTGGGCAAATACCCTTGTAAAGCGCGGCTGGTTTGAGAATGATGTTTTCGACAACGGCGGTGAGACGCTGTTCTACGGCATGGGCACATGGGCTTACAACGCCGTAACGCAGGCATACCCCAATGATGTTATACAGATCGTACCGTTCCCCAGAGAACCCGAATCCGACACCGACTATATCGCTAAGAGAATAGTTGCGTATATGTGGGTTAAGGGCAGCGAAAACGCCGATGTTGTAAAGACTTGGTTCAACATCAACAGAATGGTGAACTACGATCCCCAGTATACGGAAGTTACCAAGGAGAAGTTCCTCAAGAACAACACAGGCTGGACAAGCGAAATGTACGACCTTGTTATGGACTTCAACGATGATGATAAATATGCTTTCGCATATGACTACGGCAGCGGAATTTCGCCTACAATGACAGGCGACAACGGCGTTATCAGAACCCTTTACGACGGCATTGCAAACGAACAGTTTGAAAGCTGGTCACAGGGCCGTGAAGCATATTACGATATTGTTGATACGGAAATTGCCGTTTACAACAACTGATTTAAGTAAAATCAAAAATTTCCGGCGGTACTTAAAATGCACCGCCGGAATTTTTATTTGCCGCTGCCCTTGATATTTTTCCGGAAATGGTGTACAATTATATCAGAACATTATGCGGAAAGGAAAATCATTATGGACAGAAAGGCTTCAATGCTTACAACATCATTCCTGATAGGAGGTGCTGTTCCCTATGTATACAGGGAAATGTCCCGTCTGGAAGTTTCAAGGTATAAGATAACATCGTCCGTTCTTCCGGAGGCGTTTGACGGGCTGAAAACAGTGCAGCTTTCCGACCTGCACAATAAAGTTTTCGGGAACGGGAACTCGCAGCTTGTAAAGCTTGTTTCGGACGAAAAGCCGGATATGATATTCATGACGGGAGATATGGTCAGCCATAATGCGCCCCATATACAGGAATTTTTAAAGCTTGCGGAAAACCTTTCCGACATAGCGCAGGTGTATTACGTCAACGGCAACCATGAACTTTCCGATCTGGACGATGAAACCTTTGATTTTGTCACCGAACGCCTTAAAGATATAGGCGCGGTCTGCCTTGACAACGACCGCATTTATATCGAACGCGGCGACAGCAGAATTTGCCTGTGCGGGCTTTGCTATACCGCCGAATATTACCGCGGCGTAAGGGAATACAAGCACGGCTGGAAAGCCTTTTCGCTTACGGATATGATAAACTATCTGGGAATAAAAGACCCGGAGGTATATACCATACTTCTTGCGCATAATCCTCTGGATTTTGACGTCCATGCGGAATGGGGAGCGGATATTTCGTTTGGCGGACACGTCCACGGCGGCGCGGTAAGGCTTCCGCTGATAAACGGCGTGCTTTCCCCCGAACGCAAGCTTATGCCCAAGTACAAGGAGGGCGTTTACCGCATAAATGACTCGTTCCTTGTTGCAAACCGCGGTCTTGGACGCCTGCGGATAAACAATCCGCCGGAAATCGTTTCCGTAACTTTATATTCCGCAAAATAATAAAACAGCTTTGCCGTCAGCCGACAGCAAAGCTGTATTTTTTATTGATGAATGAAGCGGTTATTCGACTTTTCCGCCCTCGACTACAAGATTTTCCTTGTCTACTGCGTCGCCGTAAACGGAAGCAAGGGTCGCGTCATAGTCCGCATGGAAGAAGTTTTCGTCCGCAAGGGTCGTTATCTCGTCATTTATGCGATTGAGAAGCGTTTCGTTGCCCTTGGAAACGGCAGGGGCGATGGTGTCAATGCTTCCAAGAGACTCAATTCCCACGGTAAATCCCGGGTTCTGCATTGCCCATGCAAGAACTTCCGTGTTGTCGGTGGAGAACGCGTCGCCGCGTCCGTCCTGAAGCGCGGAGTAAGCTTCGTTGTATTCGTCAAACTTTACAAGTTCCACATCGGGGTAATTTTCGGTGAAATATGTTTCTGCGGTGGTTCCCTTGACTACGATAAGCTTCTTGCCCGCAAGGTCGTCTGCGGAAGTTATTACCGCGCTGTCGGGGGAAACAACGCCCAGTGCAACTTTCATGTAAGGCAGCGCGAAGTCTACCTTTTCGGCGCGTTCGGCGGTCACGGTGAAGTTTGCAAGAATGATGTCAACTTTGCCTGTTTCAAGGAATTCCACACGGCTGGCGGCTTCAACGGGAACAAGTTCCAATTCCGTGCCTAAATCTTCCGCAAGGCGCTTTGCAAAATAGATGTCGTAGCCCTGATATTCGCCGTTGTTGTCAATGTAGCCGAATGGGTTTTTGTCGGAGAAAACGCCTATTCTGAGCGTTCCCGAGGAAGTTATTTCGTCAAGGGTCCTGTAAATTGCCGTTCCTCCGTTTGCGGCATCGGTGTTTTCCGAAGCGTTATTGTCTCCGTTCCCGCCGCAGGCTGCAAAACTAAGCGTCAGCGCCGCAGCGGCTATTGCGGAAATTATCTTTCTGATGTTTTTCATAAGTATTTCTCCTTATATTTAAATTGTATTTGTCGGACAGGCGTTATAAACTTATCCACAAAACCTATCTGATATATAGATATTATACTCTCCAAGTTAAATGTTGTCAATAGGAATTTCCAAATTTTTTATTTTCGTATGAAAATTCAAAAATCCGCCGTTTAAAATGTGGAATATTGTGGTTTTTGATGATTTATCTTGAATAGGAGAACGTGCTGAGGAAACGCTTTGCACGTTCGGTGTCGGGGTCCTTGAAGAACTTTTCGGGGGGATTTTCCTCCACTATCACGCCGCCGTCCATGAGAATTACGCGGTTTGCGGCGGCTTCCGCGAATGCCATTTCGTGGGTAACGATTATCATGGTAGAACCGTTCTTTGCAAGGTCGAGAACGACATTCAGGACTTCGTGGACCATTTCGGGGTCAAGAGCGGCAGTTATTTCGTCCAAAAGCATTATGTCGGGACGTACCACAAGACTTCTTACAATTGCCGCCCGCTGCTGCTGTCCGCCCGAAAGCTGGGACGGATATGACTTCGCCTTGTCGCCGAGCCCTACTCTTTCAAGAAGCGCCATGGCTTCCTTTTTAACTTCGTCTTTGGCGCGTTTCTGGACTTTCAGCGGGGCAAGCATAACGTTGTCAAGCACCGTCATATGCGGAAAAAGCCCGTAATCCTGAAATACCATGCCGATTTTCTGGCGAATTTTGTAAAGGCTTCTTTTGCCGTACTCGACGGGTTCGCCGTGGAGAAGTACCGAACCCTCCTGTATAGGTTCAAGACCGTTCAGACAGCGCAGGAGCGTGCTTTTTCCGCAGCCTGACGGTCCTATCAGCACAACTGTCTCGCCTTTTCTGACGGTCAGGTCTATTCCGTTTATGATAACGTTTTCTCCGAAAGATTTTTTCAGACCCTTTACTTCGATAACCACATCTTCGTTATCCATAAAACACTCTCCCTCCTTTATTATTTAAAACGGTCTGCCAGCTTTTTGGAAAATACCGACAGCGGGAAACATATCACAAAGTACATTAAGAATATTGCCGCATATACCCAGACAGCCGCGTCGGGGGCGTCGTAGCGGTTGGCGTCAATTATCTGTTTTCCCACTTTAAGGACTTCCGTAACGCCGATAAGGGATACCAGCGCGGTGGTTTTTATCATTCTTGTGGATAAATTTATGATATTCGGCGTAAGCCTGCGAATTGTCTGGGGAAGTATCACATATATGTAAAGCTGCGCTTTTCCCAATCCGAGGGCAAGCCCCGATTCGTACTGATGTTTCGGAATGGAGACAAACGCGCCGCGGACTAAGTCTCCCGTTTCCGCCGCGCCCCATATGGTGAAAACTATTACCGCCGCAGTTTCTCCCGAAAGATTGACTCCCGTGGAACGCGTCAGCCCGAAAAATACGATAAACAGCCACACAAGCTGGGGCATTATCCTTACAATTTCGAGATAAACCTTGCAGACGGCTTTCACCGCCTTGTTTTTCACGGTCATTGCCGCGCCCAGAAGTATTCCCAGCACAAGGGAAAGGGCAATTGAAATCAGCGAAATTCTCAGCGTTACCCACAGACCGCCTAAAAGCCGCAGGAAGTTGTTCCCCGCGAAAAGAACTTCATATCCCCGCACGGTGAAGCCTCCTTTCCAACAGCGTAAATACTATCGAAACAGGCAGAATTATTATAAGATACGCAATTACAAGCATTGTCAGCGCTTCGGTGGTGCTGTAGTACATTCCGATAAGGTCTTTTGCGGTGTACATCAGATCCGCAAGAGAGACCGCGCTGAAAACGCTGGTTTCCTTTAACAGAAAGATAACATTCGCGCAAACGGCAGGAGTTGCGACTGACGCCGCCTGCGGCAGAATAACGTTTGTCATGGTCTGAAACCCGTTCAAGCCCAGACTTGCGGCGGCTTCAAGGTGCGTTTTTCTCACCGAAAGCAGTCCGCTGAGAATGGATTCGGACATATATCCCCCGCCCAGAAACGCAAGTCCCACCACGCCGCAGGTCTCGGAAGAAAAGACTATGCCTATTTTCGGAAGTCCGAAATACAGGAAGAACAGCTGCACAATAAGCGGGGTGTTTCTGGAAAGTTCGGTATATGCGGCGGCAATACCGTTCAGCAGGGGAATTCTGTAATATCTTGCAATAGCGCAGAGTATTCCCACAATGACCGAGAGAATGATTCCCAAGCCACCTATGGTTACGGTCAGCACGGCTGATTCTATGTAAAGGGGGTAATATTCGGTTATGAACGACCAGTCCATGCAGTCCCGTTCCTTTCGTAAAGTATCAATAATACAGATTATTCGCGATCTCCTGAAATTGTGAAATTCCGCCCGATTTTTAAGAATACTGAAAAATTATATCACACAAAACATACAATGTCAATGGGCATTTAGTTAATATTCTTGGCATTTTAAAAAACAAAATTTGAATATATCACACAGCGCAAAATTACTATTTTTCCCAAATGTGGGAAAAATATGTGAAATTTACACGAAAATTATGTGAGAAATGGCAAAAACCGTTGACTTGACGGGTTTTATGTTGTATAATATTATCAAGAACAAAGGCGAAGGGAGGGAACCGTGTCGGGTGATGCCCGTTCACAGGCTGTATTCATGATGAGATTAAAAGGTAAAGGCGCCTGCCCCGGAATTGCAATAGGCATTATTTCATATTTCGGAAGTTCCGCTCCCGAAATATCCTACAAGAACGTAAACGACACCGAGTCCGAGCTTGAACGGGTGGAAAAAGCCAAGTCCGCCGCCAAAGCCCAGCTCCTTGAAATGTACCGCAAAGCCCTGCCCGAACTTGGAAAGGAAAGCGCGGAGATATTTGAGATCCAGCGCGCACTTATTGACGATACGGACTACAACAACGCCATTGAAAACATTATAACCTCCCAGAAAGTCAATGCGGAATATGCCGTAGCTGTCGCTTCGGATAATTTTGCCGCCATGCTTTCGGCTATGCCCGACGACTATATGTGCGCCCGTTCCACCGACGTGAACGACGTTTCGCAGCGGATAATACGCTGCCTTTCGGGAAGCAGCGAGAAGAAATTCCACAACGGTAAGCGCATTATCTGCGCTTACGACCTGACCCCCAGTGAAACTTTCCGCATGGACAGGGAAAATGTCCTTGCTTTCGTTACCGCCAGAGGTTCTTCCCAGTCGCACACGGCTATTCTTGCCAGAATAATGGGTATTCCCTCGGTGATAGGCATAGGCAGGGAACTTACTCCCGAATGTGACGGGAAAACAGCCGTTGTGGACGGCACGGAGGGTATAATTTACATTGACCCGACTCCCCAAGTTCTTGAAGACGCGGAGCGGAAACGTTCCGCCGCGGAGCGCAGACGTCAGCTTGCAAGTGAATTTATCGGCAGGGAAACAATTACCGCCGACGGGAAGAAAATTCCCGTCAACGCAAATATAAGTTCCGTTTCCGACCTTGAATCCGCTTTGGAAAACGATGCAGAGGGCGTGGGACTGTTCAGGACGGAATTCCTTTTCCTCGAATGCGGAGGGCTTCCCTCGGAGGACGTACAGTTCGCGGTATACCGTCACGCGGCGGAGACCATGAAAGGCAGGAAATTAACTATCCGCACAATTGACATCGGCGCGGATAAGAAATCCGACTGTATTGCCCTCGGACACGAGGACAACCCCGCGATGGGTTTCCGCGGAATACGTATCTGCCTTGAGCGGGAGGATATTTTCAAAACGCAGCTGAAAGCTATTTTCCGAGCCTCGGCTTACGGAAAGACAGAAGTCATGTTCCCCATGATAATTTCCCTTAAAGAAGTTAAAATGATAAAGGAAATAATCCGCGAAGTCAAGACCGAACTGCGGATAATGGGTACGGATTTTGACGAAAACCTGAAAATCGGCATAATGATAGAGACTCCCGCCGCGGTGATGATAAGCGATATTCTCGCCAAGGAAGTGGATTTTTTCAGTATCGGAACCAACGACCTTACCCAGTATACCCTTGCGGTAGACAGGACGAATCCTGCCGTTGACAAGTTTTACGACCCGCACCACGAGGCGGTAAAAAGAATGATAAAACTTACCGCGGATAATGCCCATGCCGCAGGGATAAAAGTCTGCATCTGCGGCGATCTGGGAAGTGATCCCGATATGACCGACTGGCTGATAAACGCGGGAATAGACGAATTTTCCGTGCCGCCCTCCGAAGTCCTTGAAACCCGCAAGCGCATCTCCTCTTTGAGAGCAAGGCTGAAGCCTTGACCCTTTCAGCAAGGCTGAAGCCTTGACCCTTTCAGCAAGGCTGAGCCTTGACCCAGTCAGCAAGGCTGAAGCCTTGACCCAGTCAGGCTTTATTTAGTAATTTCCCGTTTTGTGCCTGCCATGAGGCAAAGCGGAGAAGTGTTATTTTTGTTACGGTATTTCAATAAGTAAATAAATTATTAATTTATTTTTATAGAAATTTGATGATATAGTAAAAACTTTATAATTAATTCGACGTGCGAGGGGAAAGACCAAAAAGGGAAGGGGGCAACCAGCGAAACGGAAGGAACGCGGTGGTTTCCCCCTTCCCTTTAAGGTCTTTCCCCTCACGCACCCCTTTTCCTTTATCCTAACCCCTTTCGCCCAAGCTCGTAAGGGTTTACATATAATCAAAGCATCATAAATTTTATGACTTGCTTTACAAACTTTGCGATATTTCCTCTAATTTTCTTTTATAGAACGAACTGTTTTTGTTTTGTCCGCAAAACGCGTAAGACTTTGTAAAGTCCGCTAAACGCTTAAATTTTGAGTAATTTTACAGAGTAGTACATTGAACTCAAAGCGTAAATATACTTTACAAACCCAGTTTTGATGGTTCAACTTTACATTTCAAAATGGACTATTCAAGTTTTGCTCGAATAAATTCGCAAGGACGTGTAAAGTTCAGCAAAGATTATATGTCATTTTCTCTATGTTAAGCCCTTTCCAGCTTGGGCGAAAGGGGATAGAATTAAGGAGAGAGGGAGCAACGAGGGGGAGAACCTAAAAGGGAAGGGGAAAACCACCGCGTCCCTATCAAGTTTCTGGTTTCCCCCTTCCCTTTTTGGTGCTTCCCCTCGTTCATCGAATAACTAAGAAGTTATTTCTATATATATAGTAAATTTTCTATTTTGTCATTTAAAGAAAATAAATTATTAAACAATTTTTAACTCATTGAATTACCGTGATATTTTTGTGAATTGGGGTTGAAATGCAGGGGAAAATGTGGTATAATAATTGTGTATTTCCGGAATACACTATACTTTTTCAGCGAGGTCTTTTTATGGATGTGCTTATCAACGTCTGCCGCGTAACTCTGGAAGAGGGGCTGATGTACGCCCTGCTGGCTATCGGCGTATATATTACTTACAGTATTCTCGATTTCCCCGACCTGTCCGTGGACGGAACTATGCCCATGGGCGCTATCGTTACGGCTGTACTTATTATAAACGGCGTTGACCCGTGGCTTTGCCTGCCCATAATTTTCATTCTGGGAATGATCTGCGGTGCGGTGACCGGGCTGCTTCATGTAAAATTGGGTATCCGCCCTCTGCTTTGCGGTATCATCATTTATACCGCCATGCTTTCGGTGAATCTCGTCATACTTTTCAAGGGCAATGGCGGAAAAACCGTGGCGTCTTTCTTCCGCAAGCCTACTATTTTCAACAGCGGCTTTGCAAATATCTTTCCGGAGGATTGGCGGATAGTCTTTGTGGGGCTGATACTTGTGATCGTCTGCAAAATTATCATGGACTTATACATGAAAACCAAATCGGGACTTCTTCTCCGCGCTACAGGCGACAATGAGAAATACGTTACCATGCTTGCCTGCGACCCGGGTCACAGCAAAATTCTCGGTCTTGCCATCGGAAACGGCTTTTCCGCCCTCTCCGGCTGCGTTATCGCTCAGCAGAAAGGTTCCGCCGACCAGCAGATGGGCGTGGGAATGGTCGTTCTCGGTCTTGCTTCGGTAATTATCGGGCTCAGCATTTTCAAGAACGTCAAGTTCATGAAGCCTACCACTATGGTAATTTTAGGAAGCGTTCTCTATAAAGCCTGCCTGTCTGCGGCTCTGGCACTGAATCTTCCTACAGAGTACCTGAAACTGCTTATGGCTGTTCTGTTCACCGCGGCTCTCGTTTTCAGCGAAAAGTTCAGCGGCGCGAAAAGGAGGTCATAAATATGCTGGAACTCAATAATATTACCAAAATTTTTAATATCGGCACGGTGGACGAGACCAAGCTGTTTGATGATTTCACTTTCAAGGTCGAAAAGGGCGAATTTGTGGCGGTGATAGGTTCAAACGGCAGCGGAAAGACAACTCTGCTTAATCTTGCCTGCGGAACTATCCGTCCCGAGGGCGGAAGTATCATTTTCAACGGGAACGACATTACAAAACTTCCCGAACACAAGCGCGCAAAGTTTATCGGGCGCGTCCTGCAAGACCCGAGAATGGGCACTTGCGGAAATCTTACGATTATCGAAAATATGGCTCTTGCGGACAATAAGAACAAGTCTTTCGGACTTGGCGCGGGGGTCAGCAAGAAACGTCTTGACTACTACAGAACACTTCTGGAAAGCTGCGGAATGGGTCTGGAAAACAGAATGAACATTCCCGTAGGAAATCTCAGCGGCGGTCAGCGTCAGGCGATCGCCCTGATGATCGCTTCCATGACGGATATTGACCTTTTAGTCCTTGACGAGCATACCGCGGCGCTGGACCCGAAATCTTCCGAAACGCTTATGGAAATTACCGACAAAGTCGTTAAGGAAAAGAACCTTACAACCCTTATGGTTACGCATAATCTTCGTTTTGCGGTGGAATACGGCACGCGAATGGTAATGATGCACGAGGGAAAATGCGTTCTTGATATAAAGGGCGAGGAAAAGAAGAATGCCAAGGTGGACGACCTGTTAAAGATATTCAACGAGATAAGCATAGAAGTGGGAAATTAAGCATGGAAAGCAAGTTTTTCGGGATAATTTCAAGAATGAAATATATCCGCAGATGGGGGCTGATGCGCAGCGTCATGCCCGAAAACATCAGCGAACACAGTCTGGAAACGGCTTTTATAGCCCATGTGTTAGCTTTGTACAGGAATGTGCGGTTCGGCGGGAATGTGGATCCCGAGCGAGCGGCACTTCTTGCCATGTACCACGATGTTACGGAAGTAATTACGGGGGATCTTCCGACTCCTGTAAAATATTACAATCCCGATATAAAAGCCGAATACGGCAAGATCGAGGAAATGGCGAAAAGCAAGCTGACGGACTGTATACCGGAAGATCTTCGGGAATATTACAAGCCGCTTTTCGGGAAAACCGACGAGGAAGCGGATCTTTGGCTGTTGGTAAAGGCGGCGGATAAGCTTTCCGCGCTGATAAAGTGCATGGAGGAACGGCTTATGGGCAACAAGGAATTTGTCAACGCCGAAAGATCCACTCTGATTTCCATACATGAAATGGCACTTCCCGAAGCGGAGGAGTTTATAAAGGAATTCCTTACTTCTTACAGTCTTACCCTTGACGATCAGGTGCTTTGAGAAAGAGGCGGGAATATTGGAAGTTTACAACTACTATTATATAAAGCTGGACAGCGGGGAATTTGTCTACAAAACCAAAGCCTGCGTAAAGGACGAGGAACTGGCACGGAAATTTACAACTAAAATTCAGGCTGACAGATACGCAAAGAAATACCTTGACGGCAGACCCTACGAAATTCTCGGCGGCGGAGGCATCAAGGAAATACTTCCCTATGAGTATTAATTAAAAAAATAAAAAAGCAGTTCATTTGTACCCTCCTGCTTAAAACCGGGACTTTCAGGCGTGAAGTCCGTTCGCGCTTTTTTATTTTTGGAGATGAAAAAATATGTATATTCTTAAAACCGAAGCCGCTTTTGACAGCGCCCATTTTCTTGCGGGCTATGACGGAAAATGCAGCAATCTTCACGGGCACCGATGGGTAATTTCTGCGGAAATAAAATCGGAAAAGCTTCACGAAAGCGGGCAGTTGCGTGGAATGGTCACGGATTTCGGAGATATAAAAAAAGACCTGAAAGATCTTGCGGACAGTTTCGACCATGCGTTTATTTACGAAAAAAATTCTCTGAAAAGCGAGACCGTTTCCGCATTAAAAAGCGAAAATTTTAAATTGATAGAAGTGGATTTCCGACCCACTGCGGAAAATTTTGCGGAATATTTTTTTAATTGCCTTGAAAATATGAATTATTCCGTAAGATCCGTAACAGTCTACGAAACTCCGAATAACTGCGCAATTTACACAAAGGAATGAATTTTTATGTATGAATATAAAATTGCCGAGACTTTTTCAAGCATTAACGGCGAGGGCGTGAAAGCGGGGCAGCTTGCGTTCTTTATAAGATTTACGGGCTGTAATTTAAACTGTTCCTACTGCGACACAAAATGGGCAAATGAAACAGACACGCCATTTATGCCCATGACCGCGGAGGATATTTTGGAAGACGCCAAAAAAAGCGGGATAAAAAATATTACCATAACGGGCGGCGAACCGCTTATTCAGGAAGAAATTATTCCCCTTTTAAAATTATTGTGCGAAAATAATTTTAACGTGGAAATCGAAACAAACGGCGCGGCGGATATTTCCGAAGCGGCGGGGATTTTTCCGAATCGTCCGTCAATTACTCTTGATTATAAATTGCCGTCCAGCGGAATGGAAAAATTCATGCGCATGGAAAATTATAATTTTCTTAAAAAAAACGACACGGTAAAATTTGTTTCGGGAAGTATTTCCGATTTGAAAAAAGCGGCGGAAATAATTTCGGAATATAATTTAACGGAAAAATGCCACGTTTATTTAAGTCCAGTTTTCGGGAAAATAATTCCCGAAGATATGGTGAATTTTATGCTTGAAAATCATCTTAACGGAGTTAATTTACAATTGCAGCTGCACAAGTATATATGGGATCCCGATAAAAGAGGTGTCTGAATTTGGATAAAATAAATTATGCGGAAATTGAAAAACACATCAGGGGAATTCTGATCGCCCTCGGCGACGACCCCGACCGCGAGGGACTCAGGGAAACTCCCGCGCGGGTCGCAAAAATGTACGGCGAGGTTTTCGAGGGAATGAACTACACAAACGCCGAAATTGCGGAGATGTTCAACAAATCCTTTGAGGACGGCTTTTCCCGCGGCGGGAATGACATTGTAGTCGTAAAGGATATTGAAGTCTTTTCCTATTGCGAACATCATCTTGCGCTTATGTACGACATGAAAGTCACCGTTGCATATGTTCCGAAAGGGAAAGTTCTGGGGCTTTCAAAAATTGCCCGTATCGCAGACATGGCTGCAAAACGTCTGCAATTGCAGGAACGCCTTGGTTCGGATATTGCGGAAATAATCACCCTTGCAAGCGGTTCGGAGGACGTGGCTGTTTTCATTGAAGCTAACCACAGCTGCATGACCGCCCGCGGAATTAAAAAGCCCGCCGCAAAAACGGTAACTTCCACGCTTCGGGGACGTTTTGAAACGGACAATAATTTGCGTGATAAATTATATTTCCAAATAAAATAAATAATTTTTATTTTTTAATTTTTATTTTATTTCTCAATTTTATTTTTAAATTACAATTAAAAATCACTGATTTATCTCAACTCTAAATTTTTAGTTCTAAACTATAAACTCTTAAATCTCAACTCTCAACACTCAACTCTCAAAACTTTTTAAGTGAGGTTTTAAATATGAAAGCTCTTGTTTTATTCAGCGGCGGGGTGGACAGTTCCACCTGTCTTGCCATGGCTGTTAAAAAATACGGCTCGGAAAATGTCACCGCGCTCTCGATATTTTACGGGCAGAAACACGACAGGGAAATTTCCGCCGCAGACGCTGTTGCAGAATTTTACGGCGTGGAACACATCAAGCTCGACCTGAGCCTGATATTTGATTTCAGCGACTGTTCCCTGCTTTCCCGCTCGGAAGAGGAAATTCCCCACGAAAGCTATGCGGAACAGCTTGAAAAGACGGACGGCGCGCCTGTTTCCACCTATGTGCCGTTCCGGAACGGACTTTTCATCTCCGCGGCGGCAAGCGTGGCTATTTCCAAAGGCTGCGGGATAATTTTCTACGGTGCTCACGCGGACGACGCGGCGGGAAACGCCTATCCCGACTGCTCGGACAGTTTCAACAAGGCTATGAACGAAGCCGTTTGGCTTGGCAGCGGCAATCAGGTAAAAATAGAAGCGCCCTTTGTGGGAATGACAAAGGCACAGGTGGTAAAAACAGGACTGGAACTGGGCGTTCCCTATGAACTGACGTGGAGCTGTTACGAGGGCGGAGAAAAGCCATGCGGCGTTTGCGGGACCTGCCGCGACAGAATAGCGGCTTTTGAAGCCAACGGCGTTCATGACCCGCTTGAATATTGATTTCCAAAAATAACAGACAGGAGGAGAAATTTATGCCAAGAACTACACCGCAGGACACAGAGGGATTAACGCTTCTGGGTAATCAGAAAACAAAATACCCCGACGATTACGCACCGGAGGTGCTGGAAACTTTTGTCAACAAGCATCGGGAAAACGATTATTTTGTAAGGTTCAACTGTCCGGAATTCACGAGCCTGTGTCCCATAACGGGGCAGCCGGATTTTGCCACGGTGTATATTTCCTATGTTCCGGACGAGAGAATGGTGGAAAGCAAGTCGCTGAAACTGTATCTGTTCAGTTTCCGGAATCACGGGGATTTCCACGAGGACTGCATAAACATTATAATGAAAGACCTTATAAAGCTGATGGACCCGAAATATATTGAGGTTCTGGGGAAATTCTCGCCCCGGGGCGGGATCTCCATTTACCCCTACTGCAATTACGGAAAGAAAGGTACAATTTGGGAAAATGTCGCTCTGGAACGGCTTACGCATTATAATTTCGATAAGACTTGGCAGGGTTAAGAGTTGAGAGTTGAGAGTTGAGAGAAGGCTTATGCAGGGTCTGAATAAGTTTTGAGAGTAAAAAGTTAAGAGTTGAGATATTCGTATATCCCAACTCTCAATACTTTTGCAGATTTAATTTTTCTTTGTCTCAAGGCAGGTATTAATTTGAAAATGTCAAAACTGAAACATAAATTGCGCTTCGCCTTGCCCCACGGTATATTTATGTGGAAAATCACAAAATATAACCTGAATGGGTGCAGGCTCAGCCTGCCTTTAAAGCAAGTTGAGCCTTGTGGTGCGGATAATGTGACTTGAACACACACGGTATTGCTACCACTAGAACCTGAATCTAGCGCGTCTGCCGATTCCGCCATATCCGCATATCAATAACAAAAAATATTATACCACTTTCTCCGGCTTTTGTCAAGCAGTTAATATTTTTTTTACAATTTGTTTTTCTAAAAAAATTTTAGTAAACGCTTGACAAGTGCGGCTTTTTGTTGTATAATATATGTAAAGCGTTTTTACTTTACAACCTTTGTGAGGTGTGTCTCATGGATCACGAAAAGAATCTTCGTGTTTCGGTGCTGTTGGATTACTATTCGCCGCTGCTTACCGATAAGCAGAAAGACGTAATTGATCTTTATTATAACGACGACCTGTCACTTTCGGAAATAGCGGAGCATGAGGGGATCACCCGTCAGGGCGTACGCGACAGCATCAAGCGCGGCGAGCAGACACTCTTTGAAATGGAAGAGAAGTTCCGACTTGCAGAGCGTTCGGAAAAATATTACGAGATCATTAAGGAAGTCGCAAAGCTTGCTTCGGAAATAAAGCAGGAATGTACGCTGGGCAACTACAAAGCGGTCACAAAACGCGCCGAGTACCTCGAACATCTTGCGGAAACCAATAAGGAACTGTTCTGATACAAGGCGGTGGCAAAATGTCAGGTGCGGAATTGTGTATGTTTCTGGAATCTGTTCTGGCACTGCTTGAAACGGATAACACTGACAAAGCGATACAGGTCATAAAGAACGGGATAAAGCGCATAGACAAAGGAACAACATCAAGCAGCGAAGATGTTAAAGATAAAAACTGTTAAGGAAGGTTCATATGGCGTTTGAAGGTCTTTCGGAAAAATTGAACAGCGTTTTTAAACGCCTGAAAAGCCGCGGAAAACTTACCGAGGCTGATGTAAAAGAAGCTATGCGTGAAGTGCGTATGGCTCTGCTTGAAGCGGACGTTAACTACAAGGTCGTAAAAGACTTTGTGGGCAAAGTGTCCGAAAGAGCCGTGGGCGAGGACGTTCTTACAAGCCTTACCCCCGGACAGCAGGTAATTAAGATAGTTAATGAAGAACTTATCGCCCTTATGGGCAACAGCAACGCAAGGATAAATTTCCCGTCAAAGCCGCCCTGCATAATCATGATGTGCGGCTTACAGGGTTCGGGTAAAACTACCCATGCCGCAAAACTGGCAAAATTTTTCAAGGATCAGGGAAAACGTCCTCTGCTTGTTGCCTGCGACGTTTACCGTCCTGCGGCTATAGAACAGCTTCAGGTTGTGGGCAAAAAGGCGGACGTGCGGGTTTTTGAAATGGGACAGATAAATCCCGTCACCATTGCAAAAGAAGCCGTGAAGCACGCAAAGGATCACGGAAATGACCTTGTTATCCTCGATACCGCCGGTCGTCTCCACATTGACGAACAGCTTATGGACGAGCTGAAAACCATCAAGGCGGAGACAGAGCCCAACGAAATTATGCTTGTTGTGGACGCCATGACAGGTCAGGACGCAGTCAATGTTGCAAAAGCTTTTGACGACGCGCTCGGAATAGACAGCGTTCTTATGTCGAAACTGGATTCCGATACAAGAGGCGGCGCGGCGCTTTCCGTGCTTGCAGTAACGGGCAAACCTATAAAATTCGTGGGAACGGGCGAAAAGCTGGACGAATTTGAACAGTTCCACCCGGAAAGAATGGCTTCCCGCATCCTCGGAATGGGCGATATGCTTACCCTTATTGAACGCGCTCAGTCAACGTTTGACGAGGAAAATTCAAAGAAATTAAACGCACGCCTGAAAGAAAATTCCTTTGACCTTACCGACCTTATGGAACAGATGAAACAGATCCAGAAAATGGGTCCGTTAAAACAGATAATCGGTATGCTTCCGGGCGTGGGTGACAAGATAAAGGATATGGACATTGACGATCATCAGATCAAACGCATTGAAGCGATGATACTTTCAATGACTCCTGCGGAACGTGCAAAACCCTCTATAATAGATCCCAAACGCAAACGCCGTATCGCCGCAGGCAGCGGAAACACCGTTGCGGACGTGAACAGGCTTCTCAGACAGTTTGAGGAAATGCAGAAGATGATGAAGCAGCTTGGCGTTATGGGCAAAAACGGCAAAGGCAGGAAAAATAAGCTGAAAATGCCCCCGGGAATGATGGGCGGCGGATTCCCGCCCATGTGATAGTATGGATATTTTCTATTTTATTCTCTTTTCGGCAGTGGGAATATTCAACATTCTTGCGGCGGTCTTTGACTGGAAATGGTATGTTGACTATTGGAGTTTCCAAAAAGGCAGACCAAGGCAAAAGCTGAAAAGCAGGAACGTTCTGCGATTCTTCATAGGGTTTGCGGGAACGGCGCTTACAGCTTTCGGAACGGCTGTGCTTTTCGGGTGGCTGTAAAAGCTTTCATGGCGGAAACGCCTTGAAATACATCAAAAAAATTTTTTTCGGAGGTGAATATAAATGGCAGTAAAGATCAGACTGAGAAGAATGGGCGCTAAGAAAGCTCCTTTCTACAGAATAGTCGTTGCGGATTCCAGATTCCCCAGAGACGGCAGATTCATTGAGGAGATCGGTTACTATGATTCCACAACAGAACCTTCCACCGTCAAGATAGACGCGGAAAAGGCTAAGAAGTGGATGGCTAACGGCGCACAGCCCACAGAAACAGTCAAGAAACTGTTTGAAAAGAACGGCGTTAAGTAATTCCGTTACACGCCGAATTGACCTGCGGGGCGGACATGGGTTCGTCTCGCTTGTAACGGCGGAAAATTTTCCGTGAGCAGGATCGCCGATCTCGCTTCAAGTTAAGATCCTGCTTTTAATGTTCAGCGAAAACAATTGGAGGAAATTTCTATGAAAGAACTGCTTTTAAGCATTGTTACGGAACTTGTAGAGGACAAGGATTCCATAAAAATAGACGTTGACGA
This sequence comes from uncultured Clostridia bacterium, assembly GCA_947629785.1. Classification (GTDB taxonomy): domain Bacteria; phylum Bacillota; class Clostridia; order Oscillospirales; family Ruminococcaceae; genus RGIG8773. The sequence goes on from CANRFB010000004.1 coordinate 19,767, forward strand.
GCCCAACGAGGAGGGCATTATAGTTTACCATCTGCACGTTGCGTCTGCCGACATGGGCAGAGTTATCGGCAAACAGGGCAGGATCGCCAAGGCTATCCGCACGGTAATGAGAGCGGGAGCGGGCAGAGCAAATCAGAAGATCATGGTGGAAATAGACTGACCTGTTCACAAATACGAAAATTGCGGGGATATTGTGTCCGTGTTGGGCGGTGCGGTATTCCCTTTTTTATTAAGGAGAATTTATGAAACGTTATCTTGAAATAGGAAAAATAGTCGCCGTTCAGGGGCTTAAAGGCGAAGTCCGCGTTGAGCCTTGGTGCGATTCACAGGAGTTTTTGTGCGAATTTGACACTCTCTATTTCGACAAGGGCGAAACTCCCGTGGATATTGAACGTTCACACCCGCACAAAAACATCGTTCTTGTGAAGATAAAAGGTGTGGACACCGTTGAACAGGCTCAGATGCTGCGGAATAAGATACTTTACATGGACAGAGAGGACGTGGAACTGGAAGATGGCTGCTACTTCGTTCAGGACCTTATCGGTCTTGAAGTTATCGACAACGACAGCGGCAGGAACTACGGCAAGCTATGCGAAGTCTCTTTCACAGGCGCAAATGACGTTTACCATATAAAGGATACAGACGGCAGAATACGCCTTATTCCCGCAATACCCGATGTTGTTATTGAAACTGATATTACCAGCGGTATTATGAAGATCCATGTTCCGGAGGGCCTTTTCGATGAGGATTGATATTGCAACGCTGTTTCCGGAGATGTGCGAGACGGTTCTGAGCGAAAGCATTGTGGGCAGGGCAAGAAAAGCGGGGAAGATCGAGCTTCACTGCCACCAGATACGGGACTATTCCACGGACAAGCACAGGCGCGTGGACGACACTCCCTACGGCGGCGGAATGGGCATGGTAATGCAGGCTGAACCCATTTACCGGTGTTTTCTGGCGGTAACGGAAAGTTTTCCCGAGAAGCCGCATACTATATATATGTCCCCGAAAGGTACGGTTTTCACACAGGAAAAGGCGCTGGATCTTTCAAAGCGGGAGAATATTTTCATTATCTGCGGGCATTATGAGGGTGTGGATCAGCGTGTTCTTGACAAGATCGTCGATGAAGAAATTTCCATAGGCGACTATGTTCTCACCGGCGGGGAACTTCCCGCCCTCGTACTTACCGACGCTGTTGCAAGAATGTGTGACGGCGTGCTTTCCTCGGAGGAATGTTTCCGTGAGGAAAGCCATTTTTCGGGACTTTTGGAATATCCCCACTACACCCGCCCCGAAGTCTGGGAGGGAATGAGCGTTCCCGATGTTCTGCTGACGGGTCATCACAAGAATATAGAAAATTTCCGCCGCGAACAATCCATAAAAATAACCAAAGAAAAACGACCGGATCTATATGCCAAATATGAACAAACTGTAAATATGAACTCCAAATGAAATTTGGGTATTTTTAATGTAAAAAAATTAGGGCAAAATCACTATAAAACTATGTTGAAAATTGTTGATAGGTTATAAATTTCGTTATTATAACCAAAATTATAGGCGATATATATCCCCCGATTAATTCAAAAAGCAGAAAATTACAACGAAAGTCATTTTCGTAACAAAATGCCGTTGACTAACAGGAATGTGTAGGTTATAATAGAAACATAGATAAATTTCGGAGTGCTTCGGGCAGAAGCGTTCCGACCGGTACAAGATGCAAAGAAATGAGTTAGGAGAGAGTATTATGTTCGTTAAAGATGTAATGGTTCAGAATCAGGTTGGTCTTCATGCACGTCCCGCTACCTTCTTTATCCAGAAGGCTAATGAATTCAAGTCTTCCATCTGGATCGAAAAGGAAGAACGCCGTGTAAACGCTAAGTCCCTTCTCGGTATCCTTTCACTGGGCATTGTAGGCGGTACACAGATCAGAATTATCGCTGACGGTGCAGACGAGGAAGCAGCCGTTGCAGGTCTTATTGAGCTTGTTGAAAGCGGTTTTGCCGAGGAAACAAGATAAGGACGATCTCTGATATTTTCAGGCGCGGCATTTGCTGCGCCTTTTTGTTTTTAAAACGACTCGCGGCAGAAAGGCTTGAATATGAAAGTAGAAATTTTTACCGACGGCGCCTGTTCGGGAAATCCCGGTCCCGGCGGGTACGGTGCTATTCTCCGTTACGGCGGACACATCAAGGAAATTTCCGGCGGTGCTTCCGAAACCACAAATAACCGCATGGAACTTATGGGCGTTATAGAAGCGCTTTCCGCCCTGAACCGCCCCTGCGAAGTAATTCTCACAACGGACAGCAAGTATGTTGTGGACAGTGTTACGAAAGGCTGGGCTCGTTCGTGGAAAGCAAAGGGCTGGGTAAAATCCGACAAAAAGCCCGCCCTTAACGCCGACCTCTGGGAACGGCTCCTTGAACTTTTAGACAAACACGACGTTCGGTTCGTCTGGGTAAAAGGTCATGCAGGACACCCGGAAAACGAACGCTGTGACGCCCTCGCCGTTCAGCAGCGGGACATCTATTCCGCAAAAAGTAAATAGACATTTTACCTATCTTTTTACTATATTTTATGAAATTCTTAAAATTTCAGCCGGCTATTGCATATTCCACCAAAATGGTATATAATAATATCGGACTTATATTGCTTAACGCAAATCTGAAAAGAGGTACTTCTATGGAAAAGAGATTCATCTACGCGGATAACGCCGCTACAACGGCTGTTTCCGAAAAGGTACTTGAAGCGATGCTTCCTTACATGACAAAACAGTTCGGAAACCCCTCAAGTATATATAAATTGGGCAGAGACGCGGAGAAAACCCTTAATGATTCCCGCGAAAAGATCGCCGCCGCCCTTAACTGTTCGCCCGCCGAAATATACTTTACCAGCGGCGGTTCGGAAGCCGATAACTGGGCGATACGTTCCGCGGCTATCCGTCTGGGTGAAAAGGGCAAAAAACATATCATCACCACCAATTTTGAGCATCACGCCGTTCTCCATACCTGTGAATTCCTTGAAAAACAGGGCTTTGAGGTCACTTATCTTCCCGTTGACGAGAACGGTCTTATCACCCCGCAGCAGGTAAAAGACGCTATCCGCGATGACACCGCCATCGTCACGATAATGTACGCAAATAACGAAATAGGAACTATTCTTCCTATCAAGGAAATAGGTGCTGTCTGCCGTGAAAAGGGCGTTCTTTTCCACACGGACGCCGTTCAGGCGGTTGGACACGTTCCCATTGATGTGAAAGATCAGAACATTGACCTGCTTTCATGTTCGGGACATAAAATTCACGCCCAGAAAGGCATAGGCTTCCTGTATGTCCGCAGAGGTATTCCCATGGTAAACCTTATTTTCGGCGGGGCGCAGGAACGGGGCAAGCGCGCAGGAACGGAAAATGTTCCCGCTATTGTGGGTCTCGGCGAAGCTGTTCGACTTGCCTGCGAGAACATTCCCGAAAAGGCGGCTGAAATTTCCGCACGTCGGGACAGGCTTATCAATGAACTTACAAAAATTCCCGCTTGCCGTCTTAACGGTGACAGACAAAACCGCCTTTGCGGAAATGTGAATATTTCATTCCTTGGAGTTGAGGGCGAATCCCTGCTTCTGCTGCTGGATCAGTTCGGAATATGCGCGTCCAGCGGTTCGGCTTGTACTTCCGGTTCTCTTGACCCGTCGCACGTTCTGCTTGCTTTGGGACTTCCACACGAAGTTGCGCACGGTTCCATGCGGCTTTCTATTTCGGAGGAAACTTCCGACGAGGACGTGGAGTATATTATCGAAACGGTTCCCAAAATAGTTGAAAGACTCCGCGGAATGTCCCCCCTCTGGGAAAATATCATCAGCGGAAAGCCCGGCGCGGATAAGTCGCTGAAATTTGTTTCGCCTATTAAGTAATGGAGGTATAGATATGCTTTACAGTGAAAAGGTAATGGATCATTTTGCAAATCCCCGAAACGTCGGCGAGATAGAGGACGCGGACGGCATCGGCGAGGTTGGAAATGCCAAGTGCGGCGATATTATGAAAATGTACATCAAGGTGAAAGACGGCATCATCACCGACGTCAAGTTCAAGACATTCGGCTGCGGTGCGGCGGTGGCGACTTCCTCTATCGCAACGGAAATGATCAAGGGCAAGTCCATTGACGACGCTCTGAAGCTTACAAACAAGGCGGTAGTTGAAGCGTTGGAGGGACTTCCTCCCCAGAAGCTGCACTGTTCCGTGCTTGCGGAACAGGCGATAAAATCCGCCCTTTCGGATTATTATACCCGTCAGGGAATTGACCCCGTTCCGATAGTAGGCACTATCGAAGAATGTGAGTCCTGCCACTAAAATTCAAGGCTGCCGCGTTTGCGGCAGCCCGTTTTGATCATGAAATGATAAAAGAGCGCCGATTTCCGGCGCTCCTTTTTGTTTATGAAAGTTTATTTCCGCACTCCGAGCAGAATTTTGCATTGGGGCTGGTGATCTTAGCACCGCACTGGTCGCAGAAACGCATTTTCGGAGCTTCTTCTTTGACCTCGTCCGTTTTGGGAGCGGTTTCGCCGATCTCTTCGATCTTGGGAGCAGCGGGAAGTTCCTCGCTGAAATGCTCTGCTTTCGGAGCCGTTTCTACGATCTCCTCGGCAGTGTTCTGCTGAACGGAAACTTCCGTAATATCGGTGAATGTCGGTGCTGCCGGTGCTGCGGGTTCTTCCTGAACCGGAGCAGCGGCGGGTGTCTGCGCGGCTTTTTCCTGAACGGCATTTTCCAGAAGTTCTTTCATATGCTCCGCGGAACGTTTGTCATGGATATAGTTGACAAGCGAAGTAAGGACTTTAGCGGCGTTTTCAACGATATTCTTGTTAAGGGAATTGGGAAGTTCAATGTTGTTGCCGTTTTTCTCCACCGCCGTAAGAACGGAGGACATAAGCGATTTCTTAGCTTGGAAAGAAGCAATATCGTCTATCTTTACCCTGTTCATAACGCCCCTTGAGAAAATGTGCATATACTCGGTGGTAATTGTAAAGCTGTCGCCGTTGTTGCCCTCGTGGAGCAGTATGGGAAGTTCGTATCTTCCCGGAGAAATGTAGGTATTGCAGGCTGCGTCATACTTGCTGTGGAAAAGGTTCGACAGTGACGGAACGCAGAAATGTATTGCGTTTATGCCGAATTCGTCCATTTTTCCGCTGAGGTGCCAGATATAATCGTTTGCCTCTTCTTTCCTGATAGAAGTGATATGTGCGTCAAGAGCGTCAATGTAACGGTTCTTTGCGTCCTCATCAAGAGGCATGGTATTGAGCCGTCTGATAAGTTCGGCGGATTTCTTTGCGGTAAGGGATTCGATGTTTCCGCAAAGCTCCCTGACTTCCTTATCGGCGATCTCGGACATAGCCTTTTCGATCTTCCTGCTGTAGGTCTGTTTAAGTTCCGCAGGACAATCTCTGCCGTATTCCTGAATTTTTATCTGCGCCTGAATAAGCTGTTCCTTATCCATATTATCCGCACCGTCGGTGTAGGAACGCAGTTCGGCTTCGTGCAGTTCGTAAATTTTCTCGTCGATCTTTTCGATGTATGCGGCGGCTTTTTCGGGGGAATAGCTGCCGTTTGCAAGTTCGCTGCGGACGGCTTCCGCCTTTTCAAAATCATACTCGCTGATATTTCCGGCGATACGCTCGATCTTTTCGGTTTCAAGAGCGTCCTCACGGCGGTCTGCGGCTTCCATGCTGCGCTCGTAAAGCTGTTCACCGATCTCGCTGCGCTTTTCCTCGGCGTTTCTGCGGAATTCCGCAAGCTGTTCCGCGGTCATATCGGCAGCGGAATCAATGATCTTTCTGTACTTTGCGGTCTTGACGGATGCGATCCTGTTGTCGATAGAAGCGGCGTATTTCTCGGCGGCGGAAGCGTATTTCTCCGTTCCGAGAATGGTTTCTTTGAGCTTTTCAAGCTCGGGAATGTCCTTTTCGTTCAGGTCACCGCAAAGATTATCGATCTCATTAAGAAGCAGTTCGTGCTCGCGCTCCTCGATCTTCTTGAAGTAAACGGCGGTAAATTCCTTTTCGTAATTCTCTCCTGCAAGCTTGGTCTTGAGTTCATCAAGTTCGGGCTGTTCCATTGAGAATATATACTTGCAGAGTTCGGCAAGCTCGGAATTCTTGAGTTCAACCACTCTTTGAGCGATCCTGTCGAGGTATTTTTCCTTGCGTTCGGGATCGTAGTCCTTATCGGAATCGGAAATATCGGTTTTCAGTTTGTCAAGTTCTTCCTGAGTCATGGAGTCGATATTTGCGCACATATCGTCTAATTCTTCGTTGAGGATATCCTGTTCGCGCTTTTCGACCTTAGCGATATAAGGTTCAAGGATCTCATCGCTGAAACTTCCGCACTCGATGGCGTGTTTCATGATCCTAAGCTGTTCTGCGGTGGCAAATTCCACGCCGTCGAAAACTTTCGCCGCCTCGTTTGCTTCATAATTGTTAAGCGCGTCGGTAAGAGTCTTGACAGGCGCATATGTAAGGTGTCCCGGATACTTGTCGCTTGAAAGCTTCTTTATAAGTTCTTCAAGCTGTTCCCTGCCGAGATCCTCGTAATTCTTCATAAGACCGTCTATTTCGCTGCGGACATTGTTTTCTTTTATCTCGAAAACTTTCGTACGGTAGTAATCGGCAATAGCGGTATCGTATCTTCCGGAAGCAAGCTTGTCGATCACCGCGTCAAGCTGAGCGGCGGAAAGCTTCTCCGGATTTTCCAGCATGGCTTCGATCTCATTCTTCTGAGCCGCGTCGGAAGCATTTTTTATTCTGGACAGGAACGGTTTTACCACTGCTTCCGGATAGTCGTATTCCGAAATTTCTTCTTTAAGCGCGGTAATTTCGCCAAGGGTCATGACCGGCAGGCTGAGGCAGCACTGTTCCAGAGAAGAAGTCTGCACCACGTCAAGGGCAAGATTTACCTTTACAAGATATTTAGCTTTTGTGTCCTCGTCAAGAGTGGTGTTCTGGATATTTTCGATAAGGAAATGCAGTTCCGTTTCGCTGAGTGCGGAAAGATTCCGGCAAAGGTCTCTCACATAGGCTTCATTCCTGACGGCAAGCTTCATTTCTTCTGGGGTGTCGAAAAGCGTTCCGTTAAAGGTACGGCGCTCCTTGTCCATGATGTCAATATGCTCGTCAAGTTCGGTTATGTACTCGCGGTTTGAAAGCCCGTATTTCTCGGAAACTTTTGAAAGCTGTTCGCGGAGTATGCAGGATTGTTCATAACCTGCGCAGAAACGTCCCTGCTCGTCAAAGCTTTCATCAAGAATGTAGTCGTTGAGAATAATGTTTTCCAGTTCTTCCTCGTCAATTGGGGAAAGCTGCCAGAAGTTTGCGATAGCGGCGAGATTTTCCGCTTCATCGGGATATTTCTTTGCCGCATACCAGAAAATGCGGTAATCTGCGGGCTTGTGAGCGGCAAGCTGTTCGATAATGAATTTCTCTTCATCATCGGTGTAATTATTCTGTTCAAGGCGGCGGATACCGTCCTTATAAACGCTGAAATCCTCGGCGGAATAGCTTACCTGCTCGTCGGTTTCCTTTTCCTTATACTCGGCGGAAACCGCGTCAATGAACGCGATTTTTATGGCGTCAATGTCCTCGTTTCCGCAGCCCTGTCCGAGGGAAGCTATGCGGGAAGCCACATCATCGCTGTTTATAACAGGCGAATAATATTTCTTGGCAAATTCTTCCTTGGAAAGTTCCACGCCGTTTTTGCGGAGAGCGGCAGCGGTAAGTTCAAGAATGAAATCCAGTTCCGAGAAGCTGTAGCCCACAATATCCAGTACCTCGGAATTCTTGGAGAAAATTTCCATAATACTGTTTATCTGGGTGAAATAGGATTCTATGGCGATAGCGCGGGTAGTTCTTGAATCAATAGCCACTTCGTCCCCGAAGAGCGGGAAGTTTATGGTTTTAGCGCCTGAAAGGTCGGGCAGTTCCGCGGAACACTCATTATAATACTCGTTATAGCGTTTTTGGATATATTCGCTGTCAATGGAAGTTATCTTGCCTACAGGCGAGGACTTCCAGAAAAATTCGTTATTATACTTTTTGAAGTGGAGGACTTTGTTTGTAAGGGGTGTAACGGGGGCATAGCGCTTGCCTTTTTCGCGCATATACTCCTCATTCACGATAATGGTGTCATTCTTGCCGTTTATCATCCATTCTTCCGAGCGGAATGCGTCCTCGGCAAGCAGGTCGGAAATGTATATATAGCCCTCCTGTTCGGCGATGCTGCGTGCTTCCATAAGGTTGAAAGCAGACCATTCGTCGTTATTGTAGGACATTATAAGCATATCCGCCATACGGCAGATACAGAGTGCGTTGCTGTGCGCTTCCTCGTCGCTGCACATTGAAATCAGCTCACCTTTTACAAAAGGGTGGCTGATAAGTTTAACGTTTCCCGAAAAGACCTTTGCCTCAAAATTTTCGGCAAAGTTCATGCACTTTTCTTTAAAGACGTCATATTCTTTGAAAATTTCCACCGGTCGATACCCCCGCTCAATTAAATATACAATATAATTGTACCAATTTTTCGCAAATCTGTCAAGGGATTTTGCAGGGCTGTTAAGAGAATTTTCGGGGGTTTTTTTGACATTTTCGCTAACAGCAGGCTGAGGCGGGGGAGCCCCCGCGGGCTTTTTCAGGCTTTATTTAGTGATTCCTTACTTAATGCCTGTCGTGAGGCAGGCTGAGGCGGGGAAGCCCCCGCGGGCTTTTTCAGGCTTTATTTAGTGATTCCTTACTTAATGCCTGTCGTGAGGCAGGCTGAGCCTGCACCCTTTCAGGCTTTATTTAGTGATTCCTTACTTAATGCCTGTCGTGAGGTTAAGCAAAGTTAAATCTACAAAAGGTATTGAAAGTTGAGATATAAGCGTTCCCGCCTTATCTCAACTCTCAACCCTTAACTCTCCACTCTTTGAATTACGCATTACGAATTACGAATTGGTTATATTGGGGGTCGTACCGGTAGCCGAGCTTCTCCATTTCCGCGGTAATTTCCGGAATGTCGGCTTCCATATCGTCGCAAAGCGCATCAAGGCTCGGGTATGCGTCCCGAAGCTTCATGTTAAGAACGCTTAAAAGTATATTCGGGTCTTTGGGCAAAGCCATATAATCCACCTCCGTATGCTTGTTTCAACCATTATAGCACACAATGCGGAGACGGTCAAGATTTGCTGCCCGATTTTTTGGGGAATATCCCGAAATCCAGTATCTTTTCCTTGGAAAATACCGCCGCAAGCGCCATGGGCAGAAGCACGAACGCCGCCGCAAATTCCGAACATACCGCCGTCATAAATATTATGACCGCAACCATGACCAGTCCCGCAAATTTCTGCTGTCTGAGATCCGGCTTTTCAGCGCCGCGGCGCATTACTATCTCTTTCTTTTCGATTTTTTCAATTACATTAGCTGTAGATGTCATGTTTATCTTCCTTTCAAATGCAACACGTTTGTTCTGAACATTCGTTTTATTTTATTATAGAACAATCGTTCGCGTTTGTCAAGGGTTTTCAAAAAATTTGTTCGGGTAATTCTGCACAAATTTTCGCACGGTTTTATGTTATTTTTGAAAAGGAAAAGACGCTTAACAACAAGGCTGCGGCCTTGCTTGATTTTTGGAGAAAAGTGTGATATAATTAACACATACTGCTAAATTAATCTGAAAGGACGGTTTTACAATTATGATAGTTAAACCCAAAATACGCGGTTTCATCTGCACCACAGCCCACCCCGAGGGCTGCAAGGCTATTGTAAAAGAACAGATAGACTATGTAAAGAACGCAGGAAAAATCAACGGCGCAAAGAAAGTTCTTGTCATCGGCGCGTCAATGGGCTACGGACTGGCTTCCAGAATTGCCGCGGCGTTCGGCTGCGGCGCGGCAACACTCGGCGTAATTTTCGATAAGCAGGGCAGCGATTCCAGAACGGCTTCAGCGGGTTGGTACAATACCGCCGCATTTGAAGAATTCGCCGCCGCGGACGGTCTTTACGCTAAAACCATCAACGGCGACGCCTTTTCCGCGGACGTCAAAAATCAGGTCATAGACATTATCAGGAAAGACCTCGGCAAGGTGGATATGATAGTCTACAGCCTTGCAGCTCCCCGCAGGACCTGTTCCGACGGAACGGTCTACAGCTCTGTTCTGAAAACCACAGGCGGCGATTTTACAAATAAGACCGTTGACGTAAAGTCAGGCGAAATTTCCGAAGTTACCATTACTCCCGCCACGGAGCAGGAAATTTTTGCAACGGTAAAGGTAATGGGCGGCGAGGACTGGAAAGAATGGATCGGCGCGCTAAGTTCCGCAGGCGTTATCGAGGACGGTGCGGTTACCGTGGCGTATTCATACATCGGTCCTGAAATCACCCACCCAATTTATAAAGACGGCTCTATCGGCAGGGCGAAAGATCATCTTGCCGCAACGGCAAAGGAAATCACCAAGTCCATTGACGGCGTGACTGCATATGTTTCGGTGAACAAAGCGCTTGTTACCCAGTCCAGCTCGGCGATTCCCGTTGTTCCGCTGTATATTTCCATACTGTATAAAGTTATGAAAGAAATGGGGCTGCACGAGGGCTGCATTGAGCAGATGCAAAGGCTTTTCGCCGAGAAAATTTACGGCGGCGGTGTGAAAACCGACGAGAACGGTCTTATCCGCATGGACGACCTTGAAATGCGCGCCGACGTTCAGGAAAAGATAAGCAAGGTATGGAACAGCATTTCAAGCGGGAATATTTCAGAATGTGCCGATCTTGACGGCTACCGCACCGATTTCAACAGGCTTTTCGGCTTTGACGCCGCAGGAGTCGATTATGAAGCTGATTCGGACACGGCAATAGGGATCCCAAGCATTTTATAAAACAAAAGCGGCTCCGCAGAACGCAGAGCCGCACTTTTTATTGCATTTTTAAAATCAAGCCTTGCCGACAGAACCGAACAGTTCCATTTTTTCCTTGACTGTAGCCTTGATAGCTTCAAAGCCGGGAGCAAGAAGTTTTCTCGGGTCAAAGCCCTTGCCCTGCTGATCCTTGCCTGCTTCGATGTAAGTTCTTGTAGCAGCCGCAAAGGAAAGCTGGCACTCGGTGTTAACGTTGATCTTTGCAACGCCGAGGGAAATGGCTTTCTTGATCATATCTTCGGGAATACCAGTACCGCCGTGGAGAACCAGAGGCATATCGCCGACCTTATCTTTTACAGCAGCGAGAGTTTCAAAGGAAAGACCTTCCCAGTTTTCGGGGTACTTGCCGTGGATATTTCCGATACCGGCAGCAAGCATTGTAACGCCCAGATCAGCGATCTGCTTGCACTCGTTGGGGTCTGCACATTCGCCCTTGCCGATAACGCCGTCCTCTTCGCCGCCGATAGCGCCGACTTCCGCCTCAAGGGAGATTCCCAGAACGTCGCAAGCATTTACAAGAGCCGTTGTTTTAGCAATATTTTCCTCAATAGGATAGTGAGAACCATCGAACATTATAGAGGAGAAGCCTGCGTTAATGCAAGCCTTTGCGCCCTCAAAAGAGCCGTGATCGAGGTGGAGCGCAACTGGAACGGTGATTTTCAGTTCTTCCATCATGCCGTTGACCATACCTACAACGGTCTTATAGCCGCACATATACTTTCCTGCGCCCTCGGAAACGCCGAGAATTACGGGGGATTTCAGTTCTTCGGCTGTAAGCAGGATAGCCTTTGTCCATTCAAGGTTATTGATGTTGAACTGACCTACTGCGTACTTTCCGTCACGGGCTTTGTTGAGCATTTCCTTTGCGGAAACAAGTTTTGACATGGTAAACACGATCCTTTCGCGGGATATGGCATATCCCATTATTTTAATTATGACCCGAAGCGTAATTCGGGCGTTTTCTCTTGGTGGAGCATAGGGGACTTGAACCCCTGACCCCCACACTGCCAGTGTGGTGCGCTCCCAACTGCGCTAATGCCCCATGGGTTATTTTATGACAATATGTCACAATTTTTGGAAAAATAAGACGTTCTTGCCCTGCTTTGTGGTGCGGGTGACAGGACTTGAACCTGCACGTCGGAGACACCGGATCCTAAGTCCGGCGCGTCTGCCAATTCCGCCACACCCGCCGACTGACCGACCGACAAAATTATTATACATTATAAATTTGCCGTTGTCAAGGCTTTTTTGAAAAATTCCCCTGATTCTTTCCAAACACGCTATTGACATTTTACCGGCAAAAAGTTATAATATTTATGGCAGCACCGCGCGCGGTATTGCATTATAAAATTACAAAAAGGGGTAATGCACATGAATTACGAAATAAAGGGGACGCCGTTCCCTGTTGTCATCTGCCGTATCGACAGCGGCGAAACGGTCTGCTGTCAGCGGGGCGGTATGGCATGGATGTCGCCTAATGTTCAGATGTCTACAAACGCAGGCGGCAGTTTCGGAAAAATGCTCAGCCGCGCCGTTTCGGGCGAATCAATTTTCCAGAATAAATATACCGCTGTGGGCGGCGTCGGCGAAATTGCTTTCGCATCTTCCGTTCCGGGAAATATCCTGCCTTTTGAAATTTCCCCGAACAGACAGATAGTCGCCCAGAAGTCCGCATATCTCGCCTCCACCGAAAATGTGGAACTGAGCATTTTCTTCCAGAAAAAGTTCGGCACGGGACTTTTCGGCGGCGAGGGGTTCATTATGCAGAAACTCAGCGGCGAGGGCGTCGCATTTCTGGAAATAGACGGCAGCGTTATCGAATACGACCTTGCACCGTCACAGTCTATTCTTATTGATACAGGTTATCTTGCGGCTATGGATATTACCTGCACTGTGGATATTGAAACCGTTAAGGGTGTGGGAAACGCTCTGTTCGGCGGTGAGGGGCTTTTTAACACGAGAGTTACAGGTCCGGGGCATATCTGGCTTCAGACAATGCCTTTGCTTTCGCTGGCAGGTTCTATCCGTCCGTATATCGTTACAAACAGATAGAATTTTACATATTCCGCCGTATTGTTCTGAATGATACGGCGGAATTTTTTGTATATGCTATTGAAATATTTCCAAAAATATTGTATAATTAGGTAAATGATTTTGTGGAGGCGTTGGCTGTGAAATATTCAAATCCCGTTATAAAAGGTTTCTTCCCCGACCCAAGCGTTTGTTTTGCAGATGGAAAATATTACCTCGTAAGCAGTTCTTTTCAATATTTCCCCGGGGTTCCGCTGTTTGAAAGCACCGACCTTGTGAACTGGAAACAGATAGGTCATGTTCTAACAAGAAAAAGTCAGGTAATGCTTGAAAAAATAAATAGTTCCGGCGGAGTGTTCGCCCCGACTATCAGATATAATAACGGGCGTTTCTACATGGTGACTACCAACGACACCACTCACGAAAATTTCTACGTTTACACCGACGACATTCACGGCGAATGGTCCGACCCCGTTACCGTTAAGCAGGACGGAATAGATCCGTCTTTGTACTTTGAGGACGGAAAGGCTTATTTCATCAGCAACGGCAGTGACGACAGCGGCGATCACGGCGTTGTTCAGTGCGAAATAAATATTGAAACCGGCGAAAAGCTTTCCCCGTCAAAATGTATCTGGCACGGTTCGGGCGGACGTTATCTCGAAAGCCCCCATATGTACAAGATAGACGGAAAATACTATTTAATGGCTGCGGAGGGCGGCACTGAATACGGACATATGATAACCTACTGCCGCTCCGATTCGGTGTGGGGTCCTTTTGAAAATTACCCCCATAATCCCGTTTTAACTAACAGGAACAAAGCCCCGGGCATAATTCAGGGCATAGGTCACGGCGACCTTATACAGGATAAAAACGGCGGTTGGCATATACTTTCCCTTGGGTTCCGGCAAATACATATGTGGCTTCCCTATCACCATCTTGGCAGAGAAATTTTCCTGACGCCCGTAAAATTCGGCACGGACGGCTGGTTCACGGCGGGAACGGACGGAACGACTGCCGCGGAATACGAGATAACAGGCGATTTCACACAGGACGAGAAAAAGCATTACACATTTGAAAATACCGATTGGAACATTGACTGGTGTTTTCTCCGTCACCCGCATACGGAGAATTACGAACTTTCCGACAGCAAAGCCGTTCTGCACGGAACGACGGTAACTCTTGACGAGGTAGATTCCCCCACATTTCTGGGAATTCGCCAAAGAGACTTCAACATGGAAATGTCGGCAGAACTTTCCGTTGACGGCGGAGAGAGCGGAATTACGGTTTTCATGTGCGAAAGCGAGCATTACGATATTGCAGTCCGCAGGAACGGAAACGGTTTTGAAGCGGTTCTGAAACTTAATATCGGCGATATAAAGCACATTCAGAATTCGGTAAAAATTTCCTCGGGAAAGGCAAAACTTATTATCCGTTCCGACAGCATAAACTATAATTTCTATGTTTCGGAAAACGGCAGTGAAACACACCTCGGCAGCGGACAGTCAAAATATCTTTCCAGCGAAGTCTCGGGAGGATTTACGGGAGTAGTTCTCGGACTTTACGCCGTGGGAAACAATACTGCGGAATTTTCTGATTTGGAAATTAATTACAAGTAAATATTGAAAGGAATTTTAACATGAAAATTTTAACTTCCCCTATGGGCTGGAACAGCTGGGACTGCTACGGTGCGGGCGTAACCGAAGAAATCGTCCGCAGGAACGCCGATTTTATGGCGAAACATCTTAAAAAATACGGTTGGGAATATGTTGTGGTTGACATTCAGTGGAGCGCTCCCGATGCGAAAAGCCACGATTATCAGCCATTCACCGAACTTTGCATGGACGAATATTCCCGACTTATCCCCGCGGAAAAGCGTTTCCCCTCGGCGGCGGGCGGAAAGGGTTTCGCTCCCCTTGCGGAATATGTTCATTCCCTCGGTCTGAAATTCGGCATACATATAATGCGCGGAATTCCCCGTCAGGCGGTGCATAGGAACACGCCAATAAAAGGCACAGACGTTACCGCTCGCCAGATAGCCAAAACTTCAAGCATTTGTGCTTGGAACACCGATATGTACGGCGTTGACCCCGACAAGAAAGGCGCAAAGGAATATTACGACAGCCTGTTTGAACTTTACGCTTCGTGGGGCGTGGATTTTATCAAATGCGACGACATCTGCCGCGAACTTCCCCACGAGGAAAGCGAACTTGTTCTTATGAGCGAATGCCTCCGCAATTGCGGGCGGGATATGGTTTTCAGCCTTTCTCCCGGACCTGCGCTTTTGGAAAAAGCGGAACTTTACAAGCAGACCGCAAATATGTGGAGAATTACCGACGATTTCTGGGACAAGTGGGAACTTCTTTACGATATGTTTTCACGGGCGGAAAAATGGTGCATTCACACGGGCTCGGGACATTATCCCGACGCGGATATGCTTCCAATAGGACCTATTTTGCAGGATTACGGCAGCGAGAACCGCACCAAATTTACAAAGGACGAACAGATAACAATGCTTACACTATGGAGCATTTTCCGTTCGCCGCTTATGATTGGCGGGGAAATGACAGGCTTTGACGATTTCACCATGAGCCTTATCACCAATGAGGAAATTCTTAAAATGCACAAAAACGCCCGCCATTCCCACCCGATATGGCGAAAGGAAATTGACGGCATAGAACATATTCTCTGGACGGCGGCGGATTCCGAAGGCGGACAGTACGCGGCAATTTTCAACACGGGAGAAAAGGACAGCGAGACGGAAATTTCCCTTTCCGACCTTGAAATTGAAAGCTGTTCGGAAATTACCGAACTGTGGAGCGGTACAAAACGTTCCGCGGACGGTTCTTTCAAGGTTTCCCTGAAAAGTCACGGCGCAAAGGCGTTCAGAATAATATGAACATGAGGTAATTTATGAAAAAGAAAATTTACGCCGCGGCGGAAACGCTGATATTTTTCCTGCTGGTGTTCCTGCTTGCTTTCGGCGATGTTTTCTATTCCTTTGACAATATGCTGAGAGACAGACTTTACCAGACCCCGCGCGGCATAAACAACAAGATAAAAATTATTGCCATAGACGACAAGACCCTTGAAAGCCTCGGAACTTTCGGAACATGGTCAAGGCAGACCTATGCCGACCTTATAAACGTTCTGGGCGAATATCCTGCCGTTACCGCTCTGGATATCATGATCTTCGGGGAAATGGACGAGGCGGGCGATAACGCGCTTATAAACGCCTGCAAGGAAAAAGGCAACGTTGTTGCGGGTTCATACATAAACTACTCCCCCGCCTTTGTCACGGACGAAAGGGGCAGGCAGTACATAGACTATTTCCATATAGACAGCGTTTCCGAGCCGATAATTGCGGACGTTTCGGAAACGGGCTTTGTAAACGCTGCCACGGACGAGGACGGAATTCTCCGCTCCGCGTTCATGAGCCAGTCCTCTCCCGAAATAAACGGCGGCGAAGTCTACAAAAGCTTTTCCTCGGTGATCTATTCACTTTACTGCGAAAGAACGGGCGCTTCCGAATATGTTCCGAAACTTGACGGCAACGGCAGATTCTGGATAAATTACGCGGGACGTCCCGGGGATTACGAGTATATTTCCTATATAGACGTGCTGAACGGAAATGTTGACCCGAGAATTTTTACCGATTGTATAGTTTTAGTGGGCGCATATGCCGCAGGAATGCAGGACCAGTATTCCGTTCCCGCAAGTTCTTCTCAGATGTACGGAGTGGAAATTCACGCGAATATTTTACAGGGGCTTATGGACGAGAAAAGCCCCGTTCCCGCGGGAAGATGGTATGCTTCGATAGTAAGCGCGGCGGCTGCGGCGCTGATATACTTTATTTCAAGGCAGTATAAGCTGAAAGTTTCCACGCCTGTGACTTTCATCGGAATGATGCTCCTTGCGGCTGTATTTATGCTTGTAAATTCCATGGGAACGGCGTACCCCGTTATCTATTCCCTGCTTTTCATGGTGGTGGGCTACCTTATAAACCTCGTCCGGAAATACGTTTACGAGGCTCTGGAAAAGAAACGCGTAACGGATGCTTTCAGGAAATACGTTGCCCCGCAAGTCGTTGATGAAATTACTTCCAAGGGAAATTATACCATAAAACTTGGCGGCGAAAATCGCCATATCGCGGTGCTTTTCGTGGATATACGCGGATTTACCCCCATGTCGGAAAGCCTCGAACCCGAGCAGGTGGTGGATATTCTCAACAGTTACCTGAATCTTACCACAAACGCAATTTTCAAGAACGGCGGAACGCTGGACAAATTCATAGGCGACGCTGCAATGGCTGTTTTCAATGCGCCCTTTGATTTGGACGACTATGTTTTCCGCGCCGTTAAGACCGCTCTTGATATTGTCAACGGCGGAAACGAGATTGAAAGCAAATTCCTTGAAAAATACGGCAAGTCGGTAAGTTTCGGCGTGGGCGTCAACTGCGGCAACGCCGTTGTGGGAAACATCGGCTGCAACTTCCGTATGGACTATACCGCCATAGGCGACACGGTAAACACCGCCGCCCGTCTGGAATCAAACGCCAAGCGCGGTCAGGTGCTTATAAGCGAGTACGTTTATGAACAGGTCAAGGACAGGGTCGAAGTCGAACCTATAGGTGAAATTCCTTTAAAAGGAAAATCCAAAGGCGTTTTTTGTATATTCTTTAAAGAATATTACAGATAGTAAAGAAAACTCCGAAAATAATTCTGCCGCAGAAGCGGCGGCGGAGCAGTAATAGAGTTTAAAGGCGGTGAGCTTTAATGGCAAAATTCCTTGTGATACCAAGTTACGAAAATATCGGAGAAAGCGTTTCACTTGCGGACGAGTACGGCATGGGTTTTGAATATAACGATTTTATGACGCCCGATGTGCTTGACGATTCCGCAAATGTCGGGGAAATGCTGGAAAAGTATGGGGAATATCCACGTTACTGCACTATGCACGGGGATTTTTTTGACGTGCTGGTGTTCAGTTCCGATAAAATGATACGGGAAATTTCCGATAAGCGTATCCGCCAGAGCATAAACACCGCGTTAAGACTTGGAGCGGCGGGGGTGGTTTTCCATACGAATTACGAACCCCTGCTTACGGCGGAATTCTACACCCGCGGCTGGCTTGAAGCAAATACCGAATACTGGAGCGGAATTTTAGAGGAATTCCCGCAGATAAACATTTACATGGAGAATATGTTTGACTTCTCCCCCGAACTGCTTGAAAAACTCAGCAAAAACCTTGCGAAATTCCCAAATTACGGAGTCTGCCTTGACTATGCCCATGCTTCCTGCTTCGGAAAGAGCGTTCCCATTGAAAAATGGGCGGAGAGCCTCGCTCCTTTCGTAAAGCATATGCACATAAACGACAACGACCTTGTCAGCGACCTGCATCTTCCCGTTGGCAGCGGCAAAATCGACTGGATTAAATTCAAAAAATATTACTATGAGTATTTTTCTGAATGTTCTATACTTATTGAAACTAAATCTTTGGAAAATCAGCGGCAGTCGGCGGAATTCCTGAAAGGGCTTGGTATACTATAATTTATTAAAAATTCATATCAAGTTAATCAAAAATTCATTCAGATAAAAATAATATATGGTATAATTTACTTATTAACAAATTTAAAGGCAATTTCCGTGAAAGCGGTTTGCGCAAAGCATGAACCTAAGTTCTTTAATAAGTTCTTTACAGGGTATGGTTGTCGTGCTGCATTTGTTGAAAGCGTTTCAATGGTGCAGCAAGGCTGCGTACTCTTTTTTATTTGAGGTGATTCTCTTGAAAGCATTAAGCAGGAAAAATATTCTGATAATTGCCGCTTCCGCATTGGCGGCGGTGATAATTTCCATAATAATCGTGTTCATACTCACAAGACCCGAAAGTTACCGCGTTCTCAAAAGCTTTGAAATGACGGGAACTTCCTCGGTGGAAAGAAAGGACATAGGACATCTGGACGTTTATGTGGGAATGAATTTCGAGAACGAGGACGTTATTTCCACCGATAAGGAAAGTTCACTGCGCCTTGCCCTTGACAGCGACAAGTATGTGCTTCTTGACGAACTGACGGTCATGGAACTTGTTGCCGCGGGAAATCAGTCCGACAGCCGCACCATTCTGAAACTCCGCGAGGGAAATATTCTCAACGAGATAACAAAGCCCCTTTCGGAAAATTCTTCCTATGTGGTAAATGCCCCGAAATCCACAATGGCTGTACGCGGAACAAGCTTCAACGTAAATGTAAAGCAGCTTGAGGACGGAAGCTACATCACCGATGTGGACGTTATCCACGGTCATGTGGACGTACAGCTTCTTGACGAAAACGGCGAAGAAAAAGGCGATCTTGTGGTCGTTACCGAGGGAAACCGCGTTACCATTATGACAGACCCCAACGAGGAAACCTCCAACGACCCCGATATTGACGGAAACTCCTATTTTGTTTTCCACGGAATAGATGAAAGCGGCGAACCTACGCTTTTTACATATGACACCGAAAATACCCCCGTTTACCCCTCCGACTATCTTATGCTCCCCGAAAAGGTAAAGGAAACCATTATCGACTCAAACGACAGCGGACTTCTTGTGCTGAACGAAAGCATCGCCCAGAAAGTGAAAGAAGAAACCAACACTGCCGAAGCGGAAATTCCTGCGGAAACCACATCTGCGGCTGCCGTTCCCTTAATTGCGGATAATGTTCCCGCCGAAACGACTGCGCCTGCGGTTTCGGAAGTTTCTCTGCCTGCGGAGACTGAGGTTCCAGAAGTTACGGAGCGCGAACCCGTTCCGGCTTCCGAAGAAACATATACCGAAGCGGAAACTTCCGTTTCCGAAACAGAAGCGGAAACTTCCGTTTCCGAAACAGAAACGGAAATTACCGCTACCGAAACCGAACAGGAAACCACCGTTTCCGAAACAGAAACGGAAATTACCGCTACCGAAACCGAACCGGAAATAGTGACCGTTTTCACAACTGCTGAAACAAGTCCGTACATTCCGCAGTATACTCCTGCTCCGAGTACAACAACTGAAACAACAACTTCGGTTACGACTGAAACAACCACTTCTGCCACAACTGAAACGACCGCTCCGGTTTCCACGGAAGAAACATCTGAAACTACCACCGAAACTACAGAGCCGCTTCCCGAGACATACACCATAAGCTTTGAAACTTCCGAAGCGGGAGTTACAATGCCGGAAAGTATTACGGCAGAAGCGGGAGAAACCGTTTCCCTGCCCGCAGTTCCCGAAAAGACAGGCTATACCGGTCACTGGGAAGTTAACGGAGAAGAAGTAACTTCCGTTACCGTTGAGGGAGACATTACCGTTACGGCGGTTTACGAGATAAACAGCTATAATATCACATACACTTCAAATATTGAGGGTGTTAATTTCAGTCCTGCCGCAGCGTATTTCCAATATGGCATAAATCTTAAATCTATCCTGCCCGTACTGCCCAAAGTTGAGGGTTATACGGGCGAGTGGCAGATAAACGGAAAAGCCGTTCCCGACGACTATATCGTTTCGGAAGATATTACCGTTACTGCGTTCTACACAATAAATACCTACACCGTCACATTTGATTCGGAAATTAAAACAAGCGAAAAGGCCGCCGATTACGGCACAAAACTTCCGGAAATCCCCGAAAAGACGGGTTATACCGGAAAATGGACTTTAGACGGTGAGGAAATTCCCGACGGATATACCGTTACGGCAGATGTCACCGTTACTGCGGAATATACCATCAACAGCTATACGGTTACATTTAATGCTGATGGTGAAACAAGCGAGAAAACCGCGGAACACGGCACAAAGCTTGCGGATATTCTGCCCGATGTTCCCGAAAAGACAGGACACACCGGAAAATGGACTTTAGACGGTAAGGAAATTCCTGACGGATATACTGTTACGGAAGATGTCACTATTACGGCGGAATATACTCCCATAAGTTACTCAATTACATTCACTTCCGAAGAAGATGTAGAACTTCCCGAAAATACCGAAGCCGATTACGGCACGGAATATGAACTGCCCGCAGTTCCCGAAAAGACGGGTCATGACGGTCACTGGGAAATTGACGGCGAGACAGTAACTTCCTTTACCGTTGAGGGAGATATTACGGTTGAGGCAGTGTATACCGTTCAGAAATATCCTGTAATCTTTGATTATGCTTTGGACGATGAAGCAATAATTTCTGAGGACAGAGTAACAGGCGAATTTGAAAAAGATTTTGAGCTTGAATATGGTTCGCGTATTTCGGAATATGTTAGTGAAAACACTGCCAAACCCGAAATTTCGGGATATGAGTTTGATCATTGGCTTTACAACGGCGAAACATTCTCCGAGACAGACACAGTGAAAGTTCCCGATGAAAACGGTATAACTCTGACTGCGGTCTATAAGAGAACAGGGTATGTTATAACGTATCATTATCTGAAAGACAGTACCGACATAAAAACACAGGTAATTCCTATTGGCGAACCGATGCAAATAGAGTATTCAAGCGGTACAGGTGCTTGGATATATGAAGATGATCAAGGAAAGTATCATGAACAATATGATGGTCATTCAGTAAGCAGCGATCTGGATATGTATGAAGGTATAACAATCTCTGTTGATGAAGTTTCTTGGTCAAATAACGGTTCAACAGGAAAAGACGAATTTGCGCGTTATTACAGCGGCAGCGAACTTATCAAAAAGTACGGTGATACGATAACTGAAACTGAACTTGATATGCTGCAAAATGTGTATAACAGCAGATATTATGTAGTAAATGACCGGATCTCGGATATTTCGCCGTATCCAAATACAGATACTGTTTTAACAGCGGAGGATCTGAAGTCTGTTGAAGCAACAAAAAGTATTTATATTGTACCTGTTTTAAGGTTTAATTACAATGGAACAATATATAATTATTTTGGTGCGTCACGTAATTCCAATAAAAATTATGATGCATTTTTGGATTCTCTCGGCACGCTGGAAGATGGGGAAGAATGGTGTATCGAACCTAACGGAAGTACGGTTATGCAGCAGTCATTCTTTAAGTACGGCTCGGGATTCAGTGTTTTTGCCGGCGAAATCGGATATAACAACGAACCGCTGACGCTTTCTATCAAAAAGCCCGCGGCCGTAACATTTAATACAAATAGTGATTTTTATGGTGATACTTTTAAATCGACTGTAACTATGGGTGACGGTGAAACATTCGGAAGCGTTCTCCCTCCTGTTACAAACGGTTCAACATGGGTATATGAAAACGAAAACGGCACTTACTCCAAGTTTACTGACGATACTCCGGTTTATGACGGTATGGAAATATACAATGGCATTTCCATAGCAATTATGGGAATTATGAATGGAGCCGGTTCGGAATTTGCATTAAGGGATATAATTTATATTCCGTCATATTTCTATCTGAACAATAATCCGGATTCGATCACTAAGCCGGAGGGCAATTTCATATACGCATATCAATCTTTCGGTCCGGATAATAATAATTTTGATTGGTCGGAAGATGGTACAAAAAATTATACCGATGACATAACAAGTGTTAACATACTTGAAAGTGATATAATACTTTATGAAGCAACACATATCATTAACGTTCACAGATATAATGATGAGTATACAACACATACTTATTTAATGAATTCTGACTATGATAGTGATCCGACACATTGGCTCCCGCAAGCAACTGACGGTTTTAAATGGAGAGGAGAACAATCCGGAAATACAGAATATACTTACGAAGAAATTTCTGCCACGCAAGGCACGTCAGGCGAGTCAACCGGTCCGCAGGTCAGCTCCAGTCCGGCGCTTTCCGGAAATGGACCTGTTGAGATGGAAAACGGCGCTCCCGTCGATGAGGAAGATGATACAGGATCTTCCGTAAGCCTTGACGCCGCCGAACCAACCAAGCCCGAGGACATTCCCGAACCATCGGAAACTCCCGACGACACTGGAAACGGCGAATAATTAAAAATCCCCGCTCCGAAAACGGAACGGGGATATTTTTGTTTTGCCGCTTATTTAATTACGATGTTTCTGCCGCTTTCCTTGGCTTTGTAAAGCTTTTCGTCCGCGTCTTTTATGTTGTCCTCAATGGACTTTGTTCTGTCAATGGTGGTAACTCCGAAACTCATGGTAACTTTTATATCCAGTTCTTCAAAGTGACAGACGGAATCCATGACCGTGCGGCGGATCCTTTCGGCTGTTTCAGCCGCGCCGTCCATATCGGTGTCGGGCAGCATGGCAATAAATTCCTCGCCGCCCCAGCGGTAAATTCCGTCACATATCCGCATATTCCTGTAAAGTATCTGCGAAACGTGTTTCAGCACCGCGTCGCCCGCGTTATGCCCGTATGTATCGTTTACCTTTTTGAAAAAGTCTATATCGCAGATAAACAGTGAAATATCGTGGAGATCTTCCGTATCGGAAAGCATTTTTGAAAATTTGCCGTTATAATCGCTGTAAAAGCCCATGCGGTTTTTAAGTTCGGTAAGACGGTCGTGGTAGGAAGCGTCAAGGAATGTTTCGGATTCAAGGGTAATTCCGCAGATAAACGCCGCCAGAGTCAGCCGCTTTATATCTTCGCCGTCGTTGAAATTTCCGTCGCCGCCAAGCTTGTTTATGGCTTGGAACGCGCCTATGATTTCTCCCCGACAGTTTGAAACTGGCATTACCAGTATCGACTTTGTAACATAGCCTGTTTTCTTATCCACATCGGAGTTGAAATCGGGGCTGTTATACGGATCGTTCACGATTATGACGCGCTTCTCGGAAATGGCTTTGCCCACAATGCCCGTGCCTTCGGGGATCGTTATACGTCCCGTTCCCACCGCGGCGGTAGTCCAGATCTCATGGGAGCGTTTGTTCCAATTCCAGAAGCTTGCGCGGTCGGCGTTTATGAGAGTCCGACCCAGATCGGTAAGCAGTTTAAAAATTTCATAGTGGTTGTTGGAAGCGTCATTTTCGTCGTGGCAGATCTCCTTGTAAAGTTCCTGAGTTTTGGTAAATATCTGATCAAGCAGTTCCTCTGCTGAAATATTCATATCCGAATACGGCATAAAGATCATTCCTTTCATTCCTGTCGGAATTATTATCTACATTATAGCAAATTTTCCTTAAAAAGTCAATACAATTTTCGGAAACGGTGCGCGCTGCCCTTGACATTTATATGAAAGTATGATAAAATTATAACAAATTTACTTGGAGATGTTATGCTATGAATAAAAGCAATATTGATAAAAAAACAGCACTGACAATATGTATTACATATGCCGTGATAATTGCCGTACTGTTGGTGATCGAGTTTGTCCCGGGCTTGAAATATCACGAAAAGACACACGAGGAAATTCTTGCTGAAAAATATCTGGCTCTTAACGACGCCGACGGCTATGGAAAATACATCAGTGAGAATTACGAACTTTATTCTTCCGAAATTCTTGGAACATACAATTTTGACAGAGGCAACAGCTATGACCTGAAATTTGTTTATGACTACCCTGTCCATAAAAATGACTACAGCACAATGAGTTTCACCGATGAGGAACTTAACTGTACGGAGATTCCCGAACTTTATATGTTTGACCCTCGCTGGGGATATGAACATATCGGAAACAGCCTTATTAAAAACAACGGCTGTTCGGCTGTCTGCCTTACTATGGCAAATCTTTACCTTAACCACAATTCAGATGCAGACCCTGTCAAGATTGCCAATACTGCTGAAGAACTCGGAGCAACATTAATGTGGGGAAATATATTTGCCTCAAGAATTGCCGAAATTGCAGATATTTACGGAATGACAGCGGCCGCTTATGACTGTTATAATACGGATCACAGAATAACCGAGGAAGAACTGAAAGGGCTTCTGGACAAAGAAGATAATGTTGTTCTGATAAATGAACTCGGTGATAATTTCGGCGCACATATGATGATCGTTAAAGACTATGACGAAAACGGTTACGACATAATCGACCCCGCTAATCCCGATCATACCGCCCGCAAATGGACTTTTGAAGAACTTGCCCCCGAAATTGCTTATTATTGGGAGATTACCTCATCTAATAATTAAGAAAGATTTAACATATAATTAACGCAAATTTCAAATAAATTTTTGGAATTGTATTGACATTTGAGACAAAAGTGTGTATTATAATAATTAGAGATAAAAAAATACATTAATTATATTTTTGGGGAGTCTGACCATGAAAAAGACAAAACTTAAACGTTTAAAAGGCTTTACGCTTATTGAACTTATAGTAGTTATAGCAATTATTGCAATTCTCGCCACGATACTTGTACCGTCCATGCTTAAATTTTTGCAGGAAGCCCGCGTGACCAAACTGAATGCCAATGCGCGTATGGCTTATGCCGCCGCGCAAAGCGCAATAACCTCTGCAAATGCCGCACACGTAGGCGATATAAAGCCTAATTGCATCTATAAAGGTGAAGGCGACGGTGTAGCTCACCCGCCGCAAGGTTCGGGTGCTAAAGATTGTAATGTCGGCGCGTATCTGGGAGAAGATTTCAGCGGATATTATGCGTTCATGACCGATAGTCAGGGTTACGGCTGTGTTTACGCGTTGTGGTGTGATGAACCGTTCCCGTCGGATTTTACCATTGAACAGCTTTCATATGACGAGATCTGGGATCAGTTTGCTACCGGAACGCCGATAGGCTGTCACCCACTGAAAAAGAATGCTGATGACGATGATACATAATTATATTAAAAACAATGAACCCGCCGGATATTTTTCCGGCGGGTTTGCTTTTACTGAATTTCAATTTTAGCCGTGAAATCCTGTGCGCTGGGGCGCACCGTTCTGGAAGCAAGTCCGTAAAGATTCGCTGCACGGTTGGAAACATCGGCAAACCTGTGTATCGGCGGTGTGTTGGTTTCAATAATATCTTTCAGGGAAGTGTTAAAGGGAATCGCGTAACGGTTTCCGTCCTCCTTGGTTTTTACGGCTTTGAGAATCTCCGCACCGCGCTCGTTCAGGGCAAGAACTCTCCCGTAAGGGGGCATTATAAGCAGGTCTGACGCCTTTATGCCAATAAACAGGTTCAGGAGTATGCGGCGCATTTTGGCGGCGGTGTTGCTCTTGTTTACCGTCTTTTCAAGGAATTCATCAATTGAGTTTGAATCCAGTCCCGCGCGGAAGATAAGGTTTGCAAGCCCCTGATCAACATCGGGACATTCGGCAAGCTGCGGCGGGATCATGGAACGGAGTATATAAAGCATTTCTCTTTCAAGGTTATCGAAATATGCAAGCTGCTGCTTTTCTTCATATTCCTTGACTACCTTTGCCATTCCCTCGGGAACATATTCGCTTATATCCTCCCCGTCCTCGATCATTTCACGGATAAGCGTTCCGCTTGCGATACCGTCGGCGGCTTCCTCGCTGTCGTGAGCCGCGCCTTTGCGCTTTATGGTGAATATTTCAAAATCAAGATCGAGCATTTTCATAGCTTTTAAATATTCCACGCCGAGGGTATTATTGGGGGCATCGAAAACCGAAGCGATCATAGGACCGTGTTCAAGGGCGATAGCCTGCTGAAGCGCGGCAGGGAATGACATTCCCTGCATAAGCAGCGGTTTCACTTTTGCCTCCATATTTTCTTTGGTAGAAAGATTCAGCGAAGCCATAGCGGCGTTTTTCAGAAGCTCCACATCTCCGCATTCGCTGCCGAAAGATATTCCGTCAACGCAGCCCAGCGCGCCGAGCATCATAACGCCCGCTCTGGCAAAATATCCTGCGCTTGCCGCCGAGTATATGACAGGCATTTCGATAACAAGGTCAACACCGTTCTCAACGGCAACCTTTGCCCTTGCGAACTTGTCTATCATGGCGACATCGCCGCGCTGAACGTAGTTTCCGCTCATTATTGCGACAATGTGTGTAGCACCGTTTTTGCGTGTTTCTTCTATCTGGTGGATATGTCCGTTATGAAAAGGGTTGTATTCACAGATTATACCATAAGTTTTCATTATTTGTGTCCTTTCTTTTTTACAAATTGTAATACTCTACCTTATTATAGTATATTATTTTTAACAATTAAATATGGAAATAATGTTACAAATTACTGAAAATATTGTAAAGCCATAAAATATTGACAGAAAAACTATTGATTTTTGATGTAAATAGTAATAATATAAAATTATAATTGAATTTTTCTGAAAGGATCGTTTTGACTATGATAATTCTTGTTGTAAACGCAGGCAGTTCTTCCCTTAAATACCAGCTCCTCGATATGGACGGAGAAAAGGTAATAGCAAAGGGAAACTGCGACCGCATCGGCATCGGCGGACATATCAAGCACACCACATTTGACGGCAGAACCGTTGATCAGGACTGTGATTTCCCCACACATACCGAAGCTTTTGCAAAGCTTGTTGAAGTCCTCACCACGGGCGACGCAGCCGTTATAAAATCAATGGACGAAATTTCCGCTGTAGGTCACCGCATAGTACAGGGCGCGGAAATATTTGACAAAACAACCCTTGTCACCGATGAAGTTATCGATCAGATCGACAGCCTCAGCGAACTTGCTCCCGTTCATAACCACCCCCATGCCCTTGCTCTGAGAGCCTGCAAGAAAGTCCTCCCCGCAAATGTTCCGCAGGTGGTAGTATTTGATACGGCATTCCACCAGACAATGCCCGAAAAAGCATATATGTACGGACTTCCCTATGAGGATTACGAGAAATATCATGTAAGGAAATACGGTTTCCACGGCACGTCCCACAGATTTGTAACAGCGGCGCTTGCAGAAGCCATGGGCAAGGATATAAAAGACCTTAAAATCGTTTCCTGCCACCTTGGAAACGGTTCGTCCATAACTGCCGTTGACGGCGGAAAGTCGGTAGACACTTCCATGGGATTCACACCTCTTGACGGTGTTCTTATGGGAACGAGAACGGGCGCGGTTGACCCGTCTGCGGTAACGTTTGTAGCTTCCAAGCACCACTTTACCACTTCCGAAATGAGCGACTACATGAACAAGAAATCGGGATTCCTTGGCGTATCGGGAATTTCAAGCGATAACAGAGACATCGGCGCAGCTGCTGCAAAGGGCGACAAGAGAGCGCAGCTTGCTTCCGAAATGCTCCAGTATGACATCAAGAAGTACATAGGTTCATATGCGGCGATAATGAACGGTCTTGACGCGGTACTTTTCACAGGCGGTATCGGTGAAAACGCTTCCGAAGTCCGCGAGGGCGTATGCGAGAATATGGATTTCCTCGGCATAAAGATAGACAAGGAAATAAACAAGTCGGTTCACGGCGAACTCAAGAAGATTTCCACACCTGATTCCAAAGTAGAAGTATGGGTAGTTCCCACAAACGAGGAACTGCTTATTGCGCGGGACACTCTGGCGCTTATTTCCAAGTAAAACGCAAAGGCGGCTGTGTTTTCCGCAGCCGCCTGCTTTACGGCAGGCGATTTCCATATTTTTACTGCATAAAAATTAAAAAAATTCGGAAAAAGGTATTGACAACAGAGAAAAAACGTGATATAATAATAAAGTGCTCTCTTTAAGGGAGTAGTTCATGACGCGGAGTGGAGCAGCTCGGTAGCTCGTCGGGCTCATAACCCGAAGGTCGTTGGTTCAAATCCAGCCTCCGCAACCACGCAAATAAGCCGTTTGAAGCGTTTCAAACGGCTTATTTTTATGCAAAAATCAGTGAAAAAACCAACAAAAAACCAACTAAATGCGCTTTTTTTACTGAGAAAGCGGCATAAACATACCCGCTCCGCTTGTATTTTTAAGCGTGTTTGTTCCTGAATATTGCTTCTGCTATACATTCGGCGGAACGTTCATCAGCTTCCTTGATGATATGTGAATAAAGGTCACTGGTCGTTGACGGCTTAGCGTGTCCGAGCCTGCCGGAAATGCTTACCGTATCCATGCCGCTGAAATATAAAATGCTTGCCATGGTGTGACGGAAAGCGTGCGGGTTAATATGCGGCAGACCGTTTTTTCTGGAAAATTCGGCACACCATCCCGTTATACTGTCAGGGTGGAGCGGGTAACCTACTTTGCCGCTCTGCTCTTGGAAAAACAGGTACTCACTTTTTAGACTTTGAAGCCTTGGAGGTTCTCCGCTGTGTGATTCTCTTATACTCTCCTCGTCAGGCAGCATAATAAAACTATTCCACATTGAGCCGTACTGCGAACGAGTTGCAAGCCACTCCTCGCGGTACTCTTTCAATAATGCCATTGTTTCCGCGGGAAGTTTTATATAACGATCCGATTCGCTTGTTTTTGGTGAACTGGTGTACATTCCGACATCTTTTTTATACAATATGCTGTGGCAAATGTGTATCTGTGACCGCTCCCAGTCAACACAAGACCATCTGAGCCCTGCAAGTTCTCCGCGGCGTATGCCTGTGATAAGCAGAAGATGTAACATAACTTTTTTCTGGAGCGGAACATTTTCCAAAGCCGCTCGTATTGCTTCTACTTCGTGGGGCTGAAAATAATTCGGGTGAGATCGGTCAAGTTTCGGCGGTGTTGCTTTCGCCGCCGGATTATACTGTATGAGCATTTCCTTTTCAGCCTGTGAGAGGATAGCAGATATAAGCCTGTGATGTTCTACTATTGTCTTAGGCGAAAGCGGTTTTGAATTTACGGAAAAATCAAATAGTGATCCGACAGGCAGGTTCAGCGCGTGCGCTATTGCTTTCGCTTTTCCGCTTTGTATAGGTCTTTTATTGTAGCAGGAAGAAATAACTGCAAGCGATACACCCGCTCGTTTTGACAGGCTTTCCTTTGTTATTCCCGCCGTATGCAGCGTGCTTTTTAAGTCACATCTGCATACGGCTTTTTCTTTGTTAGCGCGCATACCGTTTTTGGCAAGCTGTTCATAAAAGGCATTAAGGTGCTGCGGTCTGAGGTCGGCGATCCGTATATGCCCGATACCCGCATTTATGCGCGGAAGCATATCACGATAGCGTGAAACGGTGGTGTGCTTCATTCCGCTCCGCTCCTTGAGATCGACCACATAGGCGGCGTACTGAGCGAATGTTTGCTTATTATCCAAAGAATACCCAAGATGGCACTGTTCCTCAAACTGTACCGCTCTGCGGTTCAATTCTTTTTCTATCTGTTTTGCCGTCATACCGGGAGCGGGTCTGTAGGTCATTACATACGGGTTAAGCTGTTTGCCGTTTTCGTCACGTCCTTTGAATACTCGTATTTCATAACTTATTATATCGCCGTTTTTGTTCTTACGCGCTCTTATGTTTGCCATATTGGTGCTCCTTCGGTATTATTTATCGGCTTGTTTGTTTTCGGAAGGAAAAAGCATATCCTTTGTCACCATTAGCGTGATCTCCTGCCCGTCGGGACGATCGGGAAACCGAAAGCTGTGTAAACCCGGTGAATCATAAGGGATACTCAGACCAAAACTTACGAAATCCCGTGCGGCTTTCATCTCTTCCTGATCAAGAATACGATCGGCATACAGTTTATAATCGTCATAGTCGTTCATACATCGATCAATGCAGGCTTGCAGCATATCCGCAGGCAGCGTGCCCGACTGATATATTTTTATCAAGTCGTTTACCTTGTCAGCAAATGCCGCGATATTTTTATTTTTGAATTCGATTTTGTTCGTTTTCTGGTCAAACTGTGTTGATGTTTCCATTAACAGCGTTACAATGCTCTTAAAATAGTCCTTTTCGTTAAAATCCAGATAACTTGGAGCGGCAATGTTTTTATTATCGGACATACCACAAAGCCAGTCAAGAGATACGCCCAGCGCTTCGGCAATTGCCTGAGCATTTTCAAGTGTAGGCTTTTTCCCGTGTCCTTCGGTATCGGATTTTTCGTATGATGAGATCGTGGTGGGTGTTACTCCGACAATTACGGCAAGATTTTTTTGCATTATGTTTTTCTCTTCCCTCGCTTGCTTCATACGCTGTGCAAATATGGTTAATGGCATATAAAAAGCTCCTTTCATTTAAATAAAATTGTTGTTGTTATCATAATAGCATACTTTTAGACGATTGTCAACATTACTTTGCTAAATATAATATTAAATATCCTACAAAAATATATTCCGCTATTTGATTATATTTAACAAAATCAGAAAAGATAGTTTATTAATCATCTAAAAGTAATTGACATAATCAAAAAGGTATGGTACAATAGCAACAACAATATTAATAAATAGGAGGTACACGAGCATGACAGGATCAGAAGTAAAAGCCCTGATAAGGGGAAACGGCTTGAAATGTTGGGAAGTCGCGGAAGCGTGGGGAATGAATGACGGCAATTTTTCCCGAAAGATGCGCCGACCTTTTTCCGAGGAAGACGTGCAAAGGCTGAATATCATTATCAATTTACTCACGGCAAGCAAAACAAAAAAGCCTCCCGCTGATCTTTGACAGGACACCGGCGGAAGGCATAGGAATGGGTAAAAACTATTACCCGCTCTTATTTTATCATATTCGGAGCGGGATTGCAAGTATTAAAGGAGGACTTTATGGTTTATTCTATACCACAAATGGCAACCATCAAAGCAACAGCTAAAGCTTTTGGTCTGCCTGAAAATTTTGTCCGTCAGAAAGCGATCCGCGGCGAGATCGTTGCAGTTCGCGCCGGACGGAAGTATCTTATAAATCAGGAGCGTTTTGCGGAGTATCTGAACACCGCACAAGAAGCCGCTCCGATCAGTACCGAGGACTTTGAGGGCATTGTACCCGTTAAGGCATAAATCTGATAATATGAAAAAAGGGGGTATACTTACGGTAAACGATAAGCAAATTGTCATATCTACCGTTAAGTCGAGGTATGACAGTCTTTGTAAAACTGTTAGTATGCAGGTTTCGTAATTGTATGAAAGGCTTTCAAAGCCGACAAAAAGTACAGAAACGCATGCTCAATATATGGCTTTG
This sequence comes from uncultured Clostridia bacterium, assembly GCA_947629785.1. Taxonomy (GTDB): domain Bacteria; phylum Bacillota; class Clostridia; order Oscillospirales; family Ruminococcaceae; genus RGIG8773. The sequence continues at coordinate 51,625 of CANRFB010000004.1, forward strand.
GCAAAGTCAAAGCAGGATCAGCTTAAAGACGTAGGCGGTTTCATAGGCGGAAAACTTTTTAACGGCGTGCGCAAGGCAGGATATGCCGAAAAGCGCGACTTAATAACACTTGACCTTGACAACATTCCCGCGAACGGGACAAATGACGTATTATCTATACTTTCGGGCAGCGGGGTAAATTACTGTGTATATTCAACACGCAAGCACGCTCCCGAAGCGCCGAGGTTAAGAGTTATATTCCCGCTCAGCCGTTCCGTAACGCCTGACGAATATGAGCCGTGCGCCCGAATGATGGCGTCGATCATATGCAGGGACATGATCTGGTTTGACCCGACTTCATTTAAAATCGGTCAGATAATGTACTGGCCGTCAATAAGTTCAGACAGCGAGTACATATACAGATACGAGGATAAACCTTTTGTAGATGCGGACGGACTGCTTGCGCTGTATGCGGATTGGCGAGATTTCAGCAGCTGGTCGAAATGCCCCTCTGAAGACTTTTCCCGAATACCGGGGACAAAGCAAGCAGACCCGACGGAAAAGACTGGCATAGTCGGAGCATTCTGCAAAGTGCACCCTATACGCGAAGCTATGGAGAAATTCCTGCCGGGGATCTATATCCCGACAGGAGCGGCGGACCGTTACACTTATGCAAAAGGCTCAACTACGGGCGGCGCAATAGTGTACGAGGATAAGTTTCTCTTCTCCCATCATGCGACCGACCCCGCCGGCGGTATTCTCTGTAATGCTTTCGACCTTTGCCGAATACATCTTTTTGGTAACGCCGACGAACTTGCAAAGGAAGGCACGCCGACACATAAACTCCCGTCATATCAGAAAATGAAGGAATTTGCGTTCAAGGATAATGCTACGGATATGAAACTCCGTACCGAGCGCGCAGAAGAAGTATATAACGAATTTTCGGGAGTGTCGGGAGAAACGGCAGCCGCTTCGGTCAGCACTCTTGAAAATGCGGTACCCGCTCCGACCATGGAAAGCAAGACTGCTTGGATGAAAAAACTCAAAGTAGACGGAAACGGTGTAATTATAAAATCATGTGAAAACGCACTTGTCGCGTTGGAAAACGATCCTCTTCTTAAAGGACGCGTATATTTTAATGAATTCACAAAACGCCCTATCGGGTTAGAGCCGCTCCCATGGGGAACACATAAAAGCGCACTTTGCAATAGCTTTTTTGAATGGAAAGATGCAGACGATTCGGGACTTTTGATATACCTTGAGAAACTCATAGGCATTCAGCAGAAAAGCAAAGTAACAGACGCTCTCACAGAATGCCGAGCAAGTCATCCGTATCACCCTGTCAAGGAATATCTTCAAAGTCTTATATGGGACGAAATTCCGAGGATAGGAACATTATTCCACGATTACCTCGGAGCGGAAGATACACCGTATACACAAGCACTGTCAAAGATGTTCCTTGTTGCCGCGATAAAGCGCATATTCTCTCCGGGGATCAAGTTTGATACGATAGCGGTTTTTGTAGGACCTCAGGGAATAGGCAAATCCACTTTTATACGCCTTCTGGCTAAAAACGATTCATGGTATACCGATGATCTTAAGGACTTGGGCAAAAAGGAATCGGTCGAGAACATTCAAGGAGTATGGCTTGTAGAACTAAGCGAATTGGCTTCTCTGAGAAAAGCCGACCTCGAAACTGCAAAAGCTTTTATCTCGCGCACGGAAGACAATACACGGCTTGCCTATGCGCATTATGCGGTAACTTTGCCGCGTACCTGTGTATTTTTCGGCACTACAAATACACACGATTTCTTAAAGGATTCCACAGGAGACCGCCGTTTTTACCCCATAGACTGCGGAGTGGAACGCCCTACAAAAAGAGTTTTCGGTGATCTTGAAAAGGAAGTAGATCAGATCTGGGCGGAGGCTATGGCTTATTATATTGCAAATATAGTAAAGCTTACGCTTCCCGATGAAATTGAGACACAGGCGGCGGGGATCCGCAAAGACTTTGATGCTATTATGTCCGATCCATACTATGGCGATATTGAGGACTTTTTAAGCAAGCCTGTGCTGCCTGATTGGGATCGTGTTACGGAAGAGGAACGCTCCTCGTTCTGGGTTGACACTGAGAAATATTGCAGAGAGAAAGGTCTTACTACCGTTCCCAGAGCTGATGTTTGCACCTATGAGATCTGGCGTGAATGCTTTAAGCACCTTGACCCTTTGCCGCACAATGAAAGTATCAGGATCGCAAACATTTTGCGGCGGTTGGGTTATTCGGAAGGACCACGGAAATACTCCGTTTGCTATAAAAGACAACGTTATTATATAAAAGACTCTTAATTTAAGCCAATAATGATTTTAAGAGGTTTTAAAGGCTTTTTATCGGCATTTCTCTTTAAAAACACCCTTAAAATTTTCTTTAACGTATCCATATCTATCTTACCCGCTCCGTTGAGTTTATCTGTCGGAGCGGGTTTATTTGCTGTTGCAGAAAAGCGGGACACACTTTGTTTTTTGGGACAAAGATGTGGGACAGTGGGGACAAGACTTTTTGCTTTGTCCCACACCTTTGTCCCGCTCTCTATCTGTCTCAATCCCTTTATTATAGCCATATTATATATACTATGGGACAATGGGACAGAATATATAATATAAAAAGAGTACATACAGCATTATAGAGAATATAGAGTATATATGCCCCTTTATATCCCTTTAAACCCTTTAATGCACATATAGTATATAAAAACCCTGTCCCTTTGGTCGCCTTAGTCACAAAAGACAGCGGATATGAAAAAATGACCCGCTCCGTAAGCGTGCCTGTCAGGCAGCGGAGCGGGTATGTATCGAGCGGCTTTATGCGTTCTGTGCCGGAGTGCGTAGAACGGTGTCATAAGTTCTGTCAAGGTGTTCACGATGCAGATCAATAAGAGTGCCGACTCCTTCCAGTCCATTGCAAACCTCATAGATCAGTGCCTCCGGCAGTGCCGCTCCATCTATGTGATGGTCTGTTATAGATTCCAGAACTATACGCACAAGTCCGTTGATCTGTGCCGTTTCGGAAATAAGGTCTGTTATTTCGCCGGTAATAACGTCGGCGTCAATAGTTTTTACATTTTTCAATGCTTTTTTCCTCCTGTTTTTCTTAGATTTTGGTATTGATTTGAAAATATCTTCTGATTTGTCTGCCTATTCGACAGCGTCAAGACGTTGTTCAACGACGTTTTCGAGTTCATCTATCTTGTCGCAAATGTGCTTTTCCAAGTCGGTTATTCCTGCAAGGGCATCAACGTACTCAGGATCGGCGTTACCGTTAAGCACGTCAAAAAGCAGTTCTGTCAGCGCGTATGTCTGATCGGCAAGGCTGTGAAGACCGTGCAGTTTGTCCTCCATTGAAACAAAATCGGCGTTTTTATCGTTCATAACTGTTCTTCCTCCTGTTTACTGTGTATTTTACACTGTATGTCTGAAAGTTCGTTCAATATGTTGTTTAACCTTGAATGAAAAAGATCGTCCGATATGTCAAGGATCGTGTCGATTGCTCCGAAAAGAATTGTGCGCTTATGCTGGTCAAGGCTTTCGCCGCTGTCTATATCATCAACATAAGCCCTCAGCATCTCACTGATCGCATAGATTTTTATGACCTCGCTTTCAACGTCCAGCATATAATTACTGTCCAAGAATTGAGTTATTTCATTTATTTCCTGCTTTGTCATTATTTAACATATCCTTTCTGTTTGACATTTCGGAGCGGGTCTGCTATAATTTACTTGTACCCGCTCCGGCGGTTTTAAGGCTTTTACAGATCGCTTTGCAGGCGCGATATGTAAGAGCCTTTCATATTTTCATATCGAGCCGCGCGCCGTAATTGACAAAATCGTTAAAGCCGCCGACTATTGCAAGCCCTTTAACTTCCGGAGCGTTCCCCTTGTCTATGAGCGGCGCGAGGACGTTTGCCGCTCCTCTTGCTATGTAGCCGATAAAGTAAAGCGTTTTTTGAGGTGTTACCGCGTACACACCGACCGCGTTATTATCGTACTTGTTACGGGGTTCTCTGCGGAGTTGTGCAGTCAATTCGCCTATGCGGAACTTTGCAAGCTTTTCAAGTGCCCGTTGTCTGAGAGATGTTCCCGTAACCTTAACGCGGAGCTTTTCGGCTTTTGCGAGTGCCCACGCTCTGACAGTGGCAGCGGAGCGGGTCAAGCCGCTTTTAAAGAGCCTGTTTGCTATTGTCATAACTCTTGATTTGATTTCGTTCATCTGTTTTCCTCCTCTTGACAAGCGGCATTAATTCGGGTATAATATACTTGAAAATGCGCTTGCGTGTTTTTAATATAGGGGTCGGCGGCGACAAGTCCGCCGTCCCTCTCTTGCTTTTTATCGGCTTTATTCTTTGTTGATAAGAGCCGTTATTTTGTCGATTGCCTCGTCCTTGTCCTTACTGTCCCTAATGATCTGAATAATAAGGTCGAGGACTGTTTTAAACTGTTCGTTTGTCATTCCGTCCATTAAAACCATCCTTTCCGCGCTTGCCCGCTTATTTGCAAGGTCTGTAATCACCTTACAATTATATTATACTATATCGATAACGATATATCAAGCGTTAAAATCAACAAAAATATATCGTTATCATTGTATAATATGTATATTGATAACGATATATAAAAGAGGTATAATAAATAAAAGGGTGGTGAAATTATGTCAACGACTAAGGCACAGCAAAAGGCAGTCGCAAAGTATGAGAATAAAGTTTACGACAAAACGCTTTTAAGATTGCCCAAAGGACAATTAGGAAGTATTAAAGTCCATGCAGAAAAGCGCGGGGAATCGGTCAACGGATTTATAAACCGTTCAATAATCGAAACAATGGAGCGAGACAACGAGAAAGCCGATCCGAAAGAGCCGACACAAGCAACAGAAAAATAAGAAACACGCCCAGACGAACGCTAATGCCATTTTAAGGCGTTTTCACCGTTAAGGGTAGCTGTACGAAAATTCAAGTAAAATCGCTCCAGTGCCAAATCTGTGTGGTCAGCACGAGGGCTAAACGCTTGATAATCGAATCAATGGAGCGGAGCAACACAAAACCCGCTCCGAAAGAACGGAACGGGAGCGGCTGATCTGCTTTCATATAGAAAAATATTCAGGAGGTTTAAAAATGAAGATAGAACTGCAAAAAGTTCAAGTACATTTAGACTGGCTTAAACAGCTGCTTTATCTTGACAGCATTTCCGTGAATGCCAAAAACCGCATTGTAAAGCGCGGTCAGGTGTATAATTGTGAGTTGGGTATCGGTGTAGGGACAGAACTCCAGAAGAATCGCCCTTGTGTTGTATTTCAAAACGATATAGGCAATATTAAATCTCCAAAGACCGTTGTTATACCGATAACACATACCTACAAAGAGCATTTGTCCTGCTTTGTGCCTATTTCTGACAAATATGATAAAAACGGGAATGTTATTCTTGACGGTCAGGCTAATGTTTCGGAGATCCGCGCTGTTGACAAAGCCAGATTAGGCGACTACATATGTGATCTGGATAATCAGGAGATGAAAGCTATTGAAATAGCAGCGGCGCAAAATCTTGATATGTATAGGCATTATAAAGCTATGGAAAATATGTACAATGACAAAATCAAATATGTCGAAACTCTCAACAAAACTTTAAAAGAAGTAAAACAGTTATTGGAAGCGGAAAATAATTCGGAAATTATAACAAAATTGAAAAAACTACTTGACAAGCCGGAAGAAAAATGATATTATAATAATACAAAGTTGCATATTCACGAGTGGAATATGTTGTAATTTGTTTCAAAGTAAGGAAGCCACGAGCGGGCTTCCTTTTACTCTTGTATATCCTGCTGAAAAACAGCATATAATAACTATACAAAGTTACCGCATCACGAGCGGGTGCGGTTTTGCCGTGAGAGGTCAGCACAATTACTCTCACGGATATATACAAACAATACCCTTTGCGGGTCTTGAAAAGACGGAGCGGTTATTTTTATCTGCTCCGTTTTTTGTCTGTAAGCGGAGCGGATAAGGTCAGATCATGCCCGAAACATTCAACAGGCTTTCAGGAGCGTTTCCGTTGATCCGTGAGTGACGACAAGCCCGCAGAAGATGAACGGCGGCGCGGCAGATGTTCCGCTCCGCTTTTATAAAATCGGAAAAGTAGTACTACTTTTCTACGCTTGCTATTTCTTTCCAAAACTCGGAGCGGAACAAAAAACCGTATGCGTGTGTATGTTCGAGTAGGTCAAGCCTGTCATAAAGTTAAAGAGACCTTGCCCGCCGACAAATTTTCAACCTGTTGAAAAACAGTGCTTTAAACCTGTTGAATGATTCCGCGCTGTATTTCATAGCAAGCGCAGAAAAGGCATATGCTTTTCTTGAAAACTTTATGCAAAAGACGCATTTGATATTGACAATTTATTAAAGCCGTGGTATATTTATATTAAGTACTTGACGTAATTGTCAAGATCACAATTTGTTTATTGTTTACCGTATTTTAATTTACTGTCAGCCCGATTACGGGACTTTCTTTTTACTCCTGCGTTCAGGCATACGCGGGAGTAATTTTTTGAGGTGATAAGGGAATGGCACGAAAACATAAAGAAGTATGTTATATGCTTGTTACGGCTGATAGGTATCAGCTTCCGCTTGATCTGGCGGATACCTTACGCGAGCTTTCCCACTCTACCGGTCTCTCATATTCGGGAATACAAAAAGTCTATCACGGTGAAACCGCTATCCGTTTACCAAAGGGAAGTTACGCGGTGGCAAAATGCTACATTGTCAAGGTGAATTTTGAGAACGATCCCGCCGACAAATTTCTCACGTAAGAATGCAATGGCGGAAACACGCAGCACGCCCTTACAGAATAAAATTGCAAAATAATAGGGCAAAATTCGGAAAAATGCGTTTTTGGGGCTAAATAAACCCGATGTGGGAATTTTTTTCGTTTAAATGTACGCCGCGATACAGAACGATCAACGTTTGAAAATTCGGAGGCTGGGGGCGGTATTCTGCAACGGGCGTTTTGTTCCCCAAAAATAAACCAACAAAAAACCAACAAAGTTATAAAAACCAACTAAAAGTTATTAGAAATTATAAAAAAGTAATCCCGCGCAAACCGCTAAATATCGCGATTTATGCGAAATTATAAAAAGATATAACAAGCCTTTTTGATACCTCATAACCCGAAGGTCGTTGGTTCAAATCCAGCCTCCGCAACCAGATAACAAAACCGCCCGATACCGTTCAAACGGCTGTATCAGGCGGTTTTCTTTATGTATAAGCCGCCGTTCCGACTGCAAATTTGCGGTCAGAAATGCGGAAAAAACACACGAAATTCTTAAAAAATCACACGAAAAATCACACGAAAACAGATTTTACCGGAAAACGAAATAAGCTGCAGAAAAGGCATATTGCATCTATGAAACACAATATGCCTTTTATATTTTTTATACCTGATAGAAATAAACATAATACCTGAAAAATATATTCAGTCTTGAATTTTTATGTGATAACGTCGTCAATGAACGCTTCCGCGGCGGTAGCATGGGATTTTGCATAGGCATATGCGGATTTTCCGTGTTTCTTGATGTTGTACATGGCTTCGTCGGCGGCGGCAACAACGTCCTCGGTGGTTTTTCCGCTTTCGATAAGGAACGCTATGCCTATTGAACAGTGTATGTTCAGCTTCGCGCCTGTGGATTCGGAAATGAATCCCTCACCCAGAGTGTCAATTATTTCCTGCGCGATTTTTCCCGAATCTCCGTAAAGTGTCAGGTCGGTGATACAAGCGACAAATTCATCACCGCCGAACCGCCCCGCAAAACCGTGTTCAAAGCAGAATTCTTTCAGCGTATCCGCAACGAATTTCAGCACTTCGTCGCCGCAGGCGTGTCCGTACTGGTCGTTGAAGAACTTGAAGTCGTCAAGGTCAATGAACATCATGGCGTCAAGAGTTTTCTTGTGAGCGGCAAGTTCAAGCTGTCTGCCAAGACCTTTAAGGAACGTTTCACGGTTGAAAAGCTGGGTAAGATTGTCAAAATTCGCTTTCTGGATAAGGTGCATCTCGCTTTTCTTTTCCTTGTCTATATCCATGATAACGCCTATTATCTTTATGGGGACATCGTTGCGGTTGTAGAACTTCGTGGCTTTTATCATTATCCAGATAAATTCGCCGTAAGTGTCCTTGACGCGGTATTCACCCTGAAAAGAGCTGTCCTTGCCAAGTATTCTGTTGAAATCCGAGTTGAACCGTTCCTTGTCATCCTTATGCACTCTTAACTTGTGGATAAAGCTTTCTGACATACTGTCGTCCTTGGGGCGCAGGTCAAACTTCTGATTAAAGTTTTTGGAAACGGTAACATGGGCGTTTTCCATGTTGATTTCAAATACTATGTTGTTTGTGATGTCAACAATGGTTTTATAACGCTGTTCAAGTTCAAAGGATTCCTCGAAAACGGCTTCAAGAACGCCGCTTATCTCGCGGAACTCGTCATGGGTGTTTATGTCAAATTTTGCCGAATAATCGCCTTTCAGCTTTTTGCGGAGAGTATCTATTATATTGTGTACGGGCTTTGTGAAAAAGTATATGAACACGCCGCAGCCGACGCAGGATATTATCATCATGATTATGGAGAAATTCCGTATGGAACTGCCTATCCTGCCCACTTCCTGAGAAATTCTGAACCGGTCGGAAACATTCAGCATAGTCCAACCGCAGGATTCTATCGTTGCGCTGTGAACCACTCTTACGCCGCGCTTGACGCCGTATTCATAGGTGTCGCCAAGTTCCTCGGAAGTTGCGTTTTCCTCGGTTATGAAGTCCCGCAGATAGTCAGCCGCCTCTCCGAATTTATCGCTTTCGGAATACATTTTCAGGGTTTTGTAGGGGTATTCAAAAAGGTTTCCGTTCTGATCCATTATCGCGGAAGCGGTATACTTGTCAAACTGCACGTTTGAAATAAGCCTTTGCAGATAATTGGTATCATACAGCTGATAAACTATTCCCTGCCGCTGATTGTCCTTTGAATAGACAGGCTTTGCCACGAAGAAAACAGGCACGCCGTCATTTCTCTCACTGCTCATAAAGAACGTCGAAACTCCGCTTTTCCCCGAAGCTACAGAAAACAGCCCGCTGTAATTTGACATCTGCTTTCCGATGTCCGAATCGTCCGTGGAGATGATAATATCCCCCGAATTGTTTATTACCATTACTTTCTGTATGGAAATATCCACCGTTATCAGGTCGTTTATATCTTTGAGAATGTTCCTGTACTCCTCGCTTTCGTTATCGTAGATACCGTTGTTGCTGTCGGAAGTAAATCTGCTGAGTTCGTCCGATGACGCCAGTTCCTTTGCGGCGGAAGTTATTTCCTCAAAGTAAAAATTTATGCTTCCCGCCCTGTTCAGCGTAAGATTTGAAATATTGTCCTCCACAAGCTGCACCGCGCTTTTTTCCGCTTCCGTGGAAGAATATATATTAATTGCCAGCATAGGAACAATTATCAAGACTAACATTACAAGAACAAGCTTGGTCGTTATTTTCACATTATCACTCCCGAATATACTATATCTGCACAACAAAAACAAAATACACTGCCCCTCCGCTTTTCACGTCAAGGGACAGATTTCCCTATATTATATTTTAATATTTTTTTCTCTGTTTGTAAACAGATCAACAGACATTTTGTAAAATCTGTACAATATTACACATATAATTTGTGCAGATTACTTTTTGTTTTTCCGTGAGAAATTGCGGTCGCTTACCAGAACATACACAAAAGCAAGGGCTACAGCCAGCACGAGTATCGAAACAACGGCTTTCACGGCGGGCGGAACGGTTTTTTCTTCGTTTTCGGGAGCGGGAATATCGGTTTCGGAAACGGCGGTCTCCGCGGCGGAAACAATTGCGGTCACGGAAGATATTTCCGTAACGGCGCTTTCGTCGGGAACTTCTGTTTCCGATTCGGGCGGAACGGTTCCCGCGGAGGAATATGTGGACGCCTCAACGTGTTCGGGTTCGGCGGTGGTCTTTGCGGTGGTTGCTTTAGCTGTGCTTTCATCGGGGATAACGTCGGTCTGTTCGGCGTCGGGAATATCCGTGTCCTCGTTCAGGATATTTCCGTCACTTATGAAAGCAAGCATATAAACCGACATTGGTTCCATTTCAAAGGAGAAACTGTTATTTTCAATGCCTGTAATATCGTCTCTGCGGACTATTTCGGGGCTTTCGGCATTGAAACTGTAGACTTCCGCGCCGTAAAATTCCGCGGCGGAAGTTATCTTTATTTCCGCGGTCTTGGAAGAAAGCTGATTCTTGTTTATCAGAACGGTTTTCAGCGACGTTTCGTCCGAACCGTAAACAGCCGAATATACCGAACTCATAATATCCCCGCCGTTTCCCGAACGTACAAGGTTATTTCCGAAGCCCGAACCGCTGCCGTCATAGTCGGTGTAGATATTTATTGCCGATTTCAGATAGGAAATATCGGAAGAATTAGGTTTCATGCAAGCCATATGCACGCCGTATTCCGCGAAAATTCCCAACGCGTCTGCCGCCGCAATTCCGCCGCTTATGTTGTCGCCGCCGCCGAAATTGTATTCCGAAAAGGACAGTTTCGTGTCGGGGAAATACATTCCTATAGACGCCTGAAGCGTAGGTATCAGCGGAATATACTGATTGTGCATAATGGCGGTGGTGCTGTTTTCGGTGTAGGAACTGTCCCAGAGTATACGGGGCGCCTGCATACGCACATTATTGGAAAGCACTTCATTGCTGTCGATTATCGGCAGAAGCAGACCGTTTGTGGCTTCCGTCTGATAATGTACGTCCAGCACGTCCAGAAGCCTTGTATTCTGCTCGTCGGAAGCGGCTTTCATCTTGTCAAGATAGCAGTCGATGAACCAGCTGTATTCGCCGCGGTAACTTTCCCAGTCGGAGGAATTCTTTATATTTATAAAAGCGTCTATTCCGCTGACTGACGGACCGTAAACAAGGGCAGTGGGGTCTATCCGTTTTATTGTTCCCGCCAGTTCCGCCGAACGTGAAATCAGTTCATCGGCGGTCATGCGTGCGGGTACTGCTTCGGGGAACCTTGTGAACCAGTTTTCGGGTTCGCTGTCAAGGAAATATCCGTTTATGCCGCCGTCAACGGCGTAGCCGTACCTGTTCACAAGATAGCTGACATATTCGTCCATATAGACCGTACCGTCGGAAATATCGGGGGCGGAAAGATAGCTGTCGCCCTTGTTAAAAGCCGCCGTTTCCCACGGTTTTCCCGCCTCTGACGGGGAAACCTTTCCCATCATCTGCAAAGTTACATATTTTGACGGAATACCATATCTTAAAGCGCGGGAAACAAGATTTTCCGTATAAAGCGCAGGAGTCTGACGGCGTTCGGCGGCATAGGAATCCACCAGCGCAAGGCTGTTTTCACTGCCGTTCCCCGAACCCGAATTGGAATAGTTGGTTTCCCAGTTATAGGAAGATACCCGCATATCCGACTGTTTCAGGGCATTTACAGTAACGCCCGATATGTCCGATTCGGCAGTAAGCCCGTAAATATACGGACTTATCCTGCCTGTTATATCAATAGTATTAATGGAAACTTCCACATTCCCCGTATCACGGTACGACGAACTCAGCATGGCGGAAGCGCTTTCCGAACACAGTGCCGCCGTTACGAAAAGCGCGGATACTGCGGCAATTATTCTGTTTTGCTTTTTTATCATAATATGAACCTCGCGAAAGAATTCCCTTATAATTATACAGCTAAAACGCTTATAAATCAATAGTCTGCGGGCATTTACAGAATTTTACGAAAAACGCATACTGTAAACGGACAACATTCCGCCCAGATATAACCGCAAAGGCATAACGCCCCTTACCTTTTCAAGAGGTATGGTATAAAGACTGAAACCGTCCTTTCTGGGTGACGGAGCAATATCCGCGCTGCCAATAAGCTTTTCTCCCGCGTAAATCTCCAGTTTCTTTCCGCCAACGGGCGCGGCGCAGAGAATTTCCGCCGCGGTGTAGTCTTTCATATCCGCGTCTTTATAGACAAGGCTTCCGCCCCAGTCCCCCGAAACGGCGTAATGGTCGTTCTTGTCATAGCTGAAATCAAGGGTAACGTTGTCCTTGCCGTCATAATTCTTTGCCTTGGTGGTCTGCGACATATCACGGGGCGGAATTTCCTCGCCCGTAATGTCAATGGTTTTCTCACAGCGGATATCCTCACTGGAAGCGCCTATCATAAATGTATAGCTTCCGCTTTCGGTGCAGTATTTTTCGCGGGTGACGTCATAGAACGCCAGTTCGTAAAGTCCTATCTTGAATTCCATTTTCATGGCGCCGTTGCCCTCTATATTCTGCCTGTGAAAAGCGCATAGCTGCCTGAGCGGACGCTTTACCCGCGGGTCGTTCATTCTGAAATATAACTGTACAACTTCCTCGCCGCTGCGGTAAGAAAGATTCTCAACAATTATCTCCGCATAAATATCATCCTTATCCTGCCATACATCGAAGCCCGAATATCTGAAATCCGAATAGGAAAGCCCATGCCCGAATGGGAACAGAGGTTTGCCCTTATAATACATATAGGTCATGTCGTTGGAAATTATATCATAGTCCTTTATGTCGGGAAGTTCATGTACCGAACTGTACCATGTGATCGGGCATCTTGCGGCGGGATTGCTTTTCCCGCTTAAAGTTTCGGCAATGGCGTAACCCAGTTCGGGACCTGCGTGGGTGGTGTACATTATGGCAGGGAGAAATTTCTCCTCGCCGCCCAGTGCATAGGGATAGCTTGAAACTATCAGAAGCACTGTATCGGGATTTGCCATGCGGACGGCTTTTATCAGTTCCCGCTGATGTGCGGGAAGAACTATATCGGGGCGGTCATAACATTCCCTTGCCACCTGCATTGGGTGATTTCCCACACAAAGAATAACTATATCCGCTTCTGCCGCAAGCTTTGCGGCGCGTTCCGCTCCTTTTGAAAGCGTTTCTATCTCAAACTGTTTGTCCGCCGTAAGTGAAGAAGCTTTCTTTACTGCAAGGCGTTCCTCGTCGTTTACATATATATCCATAGCCCAATCGTGCCAGCTTCTGAAACTGTATTTTCCGTCATAGATCGTGGGCTTGAACCATTCGCGGATAAACCATTCATAAGGTGTCTTGCTTTTTGCCTTGTAAGTTCCGTCCTCGGTGAGATACAGACCGTTTGATACCGATTTGAAATTTATAGAGCCGAAATCCCAGTCGTGCATTTCAAAACTTTCCGCAGTTCCCGCGCTGTCGGAAACGGCTTTCACATCGCCGTCACCGTCAACGGAAAGAAACTTCCCGTTCTTGCAGGCTTTCACCGAAACAATATCATAGCCGTTGTCAAACAGTATATTTTCCGCGCCGTATTCATTTTCCAGACCGTCCTTGATGCTTATGGCATAGCTTGCCCGTCCCGTGTACCAGTCGCGGTAATTTTCGTCCGCAAGAGGACCTATAACGGCGATCTTCTTTGCCCTGTACCTGTTTATGGGAAGAATTCCGTTATTTTTCAGCAGGCAGACCTGTTCCTTGGCGGCTTCGCGGTTAATGTCGCGGCTTTCCTCGCTGTCGACTTCTATTTCCATATCCTTGTACGGGTGTTCCTCGTCAAATTCGCCCAGCTTGAAACGTCCCAGCAGGACGTTTCCCACGGCTTTGTCAATATCCGCTTCGGTGATGAGTTTTCTGTCAAGAGCGTCCATAGCGGCGGCATAAACCATATCTTCGGGGTCGGTCATGCTGTCCGCGCCGTTTTTCAGGCAGAGGGCAAGGGCTTCCGCGTGGGTGTTTACATTCTTATGCGCAAGGTGATTCTGGGAAAAATCCCCGCCGTCGGTCACAACAAAATCCAGTCCCCACTTATCCTTGAGAACATTCTGCAAGTCGGGATTCATTACCGCAGGAACTCCCGAAAGTTCGTTATATGCAGCCATTACCGAACGGGCTTTCCCGTGGGTTATGGGAAATTCAAAAGCCTTATAATAATATTCATAGAGCGTCCGCGGGTCAACGTTTGCGGAACAGGTACCCCTGTCCTTTTCGTTATTGTCGGCGCAGAAGTGTTTCAGAGTGGGGATAGTTTTCATATACTTCTCGTCTGTTCCTGCAAGTCCTACCGTGTAAGCGTAAGTCATTCTGCCTGCAAGGTTGGTATCTTCGCCATATGCTTCCTCGGTTCTTCCCCAGCGCGGGTCACGTTCCATATCTACGGTAGGACCCCAGAGCATAAGACCGCCGTTTCCTTTTTTCTGATAGTAATATCTTGCTTCATTTCCTGCGATTTCGCCGAGGCAGTACATCAAATCCATATCAAATGTAGAAGCAAGTCCTATGGGCTGTGGGAACACGGTGGAAATTTCCTCGTCTGTTCTTCCCACATAGCCTCTTGCGACTTCCGTGCCCACGTGCCATTCTTCTATTCCGAGTCTCGGAACGGCTTTCATATGTGAGGAAAGCATATTAGCTTTCTCCTCGATGGTAAGCCGTGAAAGCAGGTCTTTTACACGTTCTTCAGAACTAAGTGAACTGTCGCGGAACGGATAAACATTCATAAGTAAAACTCCTTTTTTAATAGATTTAAGAGTTGAGAGTTAAGAGTTTAGAGTTGAGAGTTAAGAGTTAAGATATTGCAGTAACGTCTATATTCTTGGTTTCAATGCTTTTGTAAAGTTGAAATTTTAGCGTTAAGAGTTTAGAATTTAGATATTTGCAGAACATCATAAATTTGCTTTTATACAAAAACTATGCCTAAGAACAGAATATTTTAAAATTTCCGTCAGTATCTCAACTCTTAACTCTCCACTCTTAACTCTTAACACTGAAACTCTTAACTCTCAACTCTCAACTCTTATAATACGACTTTAGAAGTAAATATATAGACAGTTATAAGAAGTATGACATTTACAAGGGTGAAAACTCCCAGATATTTAAGCGGGCGGGCATGGTCGGTCTCCATGTATATTCTCAGGGAAATTATACTTGCAAGGCTTGCAACTATAGTTCCCAGTCCGCCTATGTTTACTCCGAGAACGAGAGCGCGGGCGTTATCGGTGAATCCCGAAAGCATTACCGCCGCAGGAACGTTGCTTATCACCTGACTTACCGCCGCGGAAGCAAACAGTTCGCGCCCGTCAAGAAGCTTTGTGATAAACCCGCGCACGGCGTCAATGTTCTGGATATTCCCCACAAAAATAAAGAAAAACGCAAAGGTCAGCAGAAGCCCGTAATCAACGCCTGCGAAGAGCTTTACGTCCATTATCAGAGCCGCCACGCAGACGGAAGCAAACACGACTATCACGTCAAGGACTTTGAAAACAGCCAGCAGGCAGAGCAGGAAAAGCACCGTATACATCATAAGATAGCTCCGCTTTCCCGTGATGTGCGCCTGACGGTTCTCCACGCCGAGAGGTTCGTTTTTTATGAACAGGCTGAGTATCAGGATAAGCCCGATATTTACCGCCGAAACAGGCAGCACCGCGGAGAAAAATTCCCAAGGCGTCATGTTGTAATGCCCGTAAAGATACAGGTTCTGGGGATTTCCGAAAGGCGTCAGCATACTTCCCAGATTTGCCGCGGCGGTCTGGACGGTTATGACGTATATCATCGTATCAGGACGGTGCGCAAAAAGCGCCGCCGTTATGGGAACGAACGCTATCAGCGCAACGTCATTCGTGAACAGCATTGACGCGAAAAAGGAAATAAATATCAGCACCGTTCCCGTGCGCCTTGTGTACGCTTTCCCCTTGCCCAGAAGCTTGCAGGAAACAGCCGAAAGCAGGTTGCTTTCACGGAATCCCGCTATCGCTATCATCAGGCAGAACAGCAGCCCCACGGTATCGGTATTTATATAATTGATATAGTTTGTCACGGGTACGAAAAGACAGGACACCAACGCGGCGACTCCCGCTATCACCAGTACAAATTCTTTCTTGAAAAATTCTATAAACGGTTTCATTGGCATAAACTCCCGATCACAATATCAAATCAATTACAGTCCCGCAGAGAACGCCCGTAAGGTACACCGTTCCGAGGACGGCAAAATTTTCGCGGATATTCTTGTTTGCGCGGAAAAGCACAGCAAGCCCCACGCCCGCGCCCGTGCAAAGCCCCGCCACGGCAGAACCCGCTGTTATCATTCCGTCAGCGTACAGTTCGGTAAGAAGCACCGACGCGGCGCAGTTGGGAACAAGCCCCACTATCCCCGCAAGAACAGGCTGAAAAAGCCCCATTTTCCCAAGAACGCGGGAAACGGCTTCCTCCCCTGCAAAGGACATTATCAAGCCGAGTATAACGTTTACGATCAATATAAAAACAAAGATATTCAGCGTATGTTTTAATGAGGAATACCATATGCCGTGATTTCCGCAGCCGCAGCCGCTTTCGGTGCAGATTTCCCCGATAGCGCCGTCATCGGATCTTTTCAGATTCAGAATTTTAATTGTCAGGTCGGCGGCAAGCCCCGCGCAAAAGGCAATTGCAACTTTTACAAGAATAAGTTTCCATATCATGCCCGACATATCGGGGTGGGCAAGCAGCACGGGAATTGCTTCGTCCGATGTGGAAATGAACACCGCAATAAGCGTTCCGAAAGAAATTACCCGCCCTGCGAACAGGTTTGACGCGGCAACGGAAAATCCGCATTGAGGTATACAGCCTACCACCGCGCCCGTCACTGCGCCGAAAAAGCCGTTGCCCGTCTTTTGGAGAAAATTTACAAGTTTATCCCCCGTGTGGTGTTCGATAAATTCCATAAGCAGGAAGGCAAGGAACAGGAACGGCAGCATTTTCAGCGAGTCAAGAAGTGCATCAAGAAGCGCGCCGCCTATTCCTTCTGAACGGGCATGGGCGGAGAGAATATTTGCAATAGGGAAGTACATTTCGGGTTTCCTTTCAAACAACATATTATAATTAACTAATTATATCACATTTACATATATTTTTCAAGGTTTTTTTAAATTTTTTGCCTTAATTGACCCTTGCGGAAAATGTCGGGCTATGGTATAATAAAATGTAATAGTTTTTTAGCGCTTAAAGTTATGGAAAGGAAGATAGATATGTCACATCAGCTTGTTATAGTTCTGGATTTCGGCGGGCAGTACAATCAGCTTATAGCGCGGAGAGTCCGCGAGTGCGGCGTTTACTGCGAGGTAAAGTCATACAAGACCCCCATTGAGGAACTGAAAAAGATGTCACCCGTGGGCATAATTTTCACGGGAGGACCCAACAGCGTTTACAAAGATGATTCGCCCACATATTCAAAGGAAATTTTTGAACTGGGAATACCTATTCTGGGAATTTGCTACGGCTGTCAGCTTATGGCGCATCTTCTGGGCGGAAAGGTAACTTCCGCGGTCACAAGCGAATACGGAAAGACCGAGACTTACTATGACAAGACCTGCGCGCTTTTCGGGGCGGAGGATTTACCCGAAAAGGCAATTTCGTGGATGAGTCACACCGACTATATAGAAAAGATACCCGACGGGTTCAGAATTACGGCGCATACCGACTGCTGCCCCGCGGCGGCGATGGAATGTCCCGAAAGGAAACTTTATGCCGTGCAGTTCCATCCGGAAGTAAATCACACCGAACACGGCGCGGGAATGATAGACAGCTTCCTGAAAAACGTCTGCGGCTGCGTCGGCGACTGGACAATGGAAAAGTACGCGGAAACGGCGATAAAGAATATCCGTGAAAAGGTGGGCGGCGGAAAAGTTCTGCTTGCGCTTTCGGGCGGTGTGGACAGTTCCGTGGCGGCGGCGCTGCTTTCCAAAGCAGTGGGAGACAAGCTGACCTGCATTTTCGTAGACCACGGGTTCATGCGCAAGAACGAGGGGGACGAGATAGAACAGGCATTTGCGGGTTGGGGGCTGAATTTTGTACGGGTAAACGCAAAGGAGCAGTTCATGAGCCGAATGCGGGGAGTTTCCGACCCCGAAACCAAGCGCAAGATCATCGGGGAAGAATTTATCCGCGTTTTCGAGCAGGAAGCAAAAAAGATAGGGAAAGTAGATTTCCTCGTTCAGGGAACTATTTACCCTGACATTATCGAAAGCGGAACGGGAGACGCGGCGGTGATAAAATCTCACCACAACGTAGGCGGACTTCCCGACCATGTGGATTTCAAGGAAATAATCGAGCCGCTTCGTATGCTTTTCAAGGACGAAGTCCGCGCTCTGGGACGGGAACTGGGGCTTGCGGAAGTTCTTGTGAACCGTCAGCCGTTCCCGGGACCGGGGCTTGCTATCCGCATAATCGGGGAGATTACCGATGAAAAACTTGAAATTCTTCAGGACGCGGACTATATTTTCCGTGAAGAAATTGCCAAGGCGGGGCTTGACAAGGACATTCACCAATATTTTGCGGTGCTGACAAATATGCGTTCCGTCGGGGTAATGGGCGACGGCAGGACATACGACTACACGCTTGCGCTCCGGGGAGTGGTAACCACGGATTTCATGACGGCGGATTTTGCAAAGATCCCATACGAAGTTCTTGAAGTATGCGCGAGCCGCATTGTCAACGAGGTAAGATCCATAAACCGCGTTGTTTATGATGTTACAACCAAGCCGCCGGCGACTATTGAGTGGGAATAATTGTTTTCTCCCTGCAAACTGCGGTGATACGCGGGTTGCGGGGAGAATTTTGAAGTATTGATACCGGGTTGATACTGTACTTGGGATTTTGTCAAGTATATTTATAAATAGGAAGTGATCATCTATGATAAATCATCAAATCGTTTTTGGTGATAGCCGAAAAATGAGCTTAATACCTGATAAATCGGTTCAGCTTATAGTTACCTCGCCGCCTTATTGGCAGCTTAAAGATTATGGAACGGACGATCAGATAGGATTTAATGACAGCTATGAAGATTACATAAACAATCTTAATTTAGTGTGGCAAGAATGCTACCGCGTACTTTCCGACGGCTGCCGTCTGTGTATAAACATAGGCGATCAGTTTGCCAGATCCGTATACTACGGCAGATATAAAGTTATTCCTATAAGAACAGAAATAATACGTTTTTGTGAAACTTTAGGAATGGACTATATGGGTGCAATAATCTGGCAAAAAGCTACTACAATGAACACATCAGGCGGCGGAGCGGTTATGGGCAGTTTCCCTTATCCACGAAACGGCATACTAAAAATGGATTATGAATTTATACTTCTGTTCAAAAAACTTGGAAAAGCTCCTAAACCGACTATTGAGCAGAAAAAGGCTTCCGAATTATCCAAAGAAGAATGGAATCAATATTTTTCATCACATTGGAATTTTAACGGCGTAAAGCAATACGGTCATATTGCCATGTTTCCGGAAGAATTGCCAAAGCGTTTGATAAAAATGTTTTCGTTTGTAGGAGAAACAGTTCTTGACCCGTTTGCCGGAAGCGGAACAACTTCACTTGCTGCAAAACATTTAACAAGAAACTCGATCGGATATGAAATAAACAGTGATTTTAAACCCATTATTCAGGAAAAGCTAATGGGTGAACAAATAGATATGTTTGATCCGAACAATAGGGTATGTTTTGCCGAGGATAATGCTCCTAAAGATTTTTCTTTTGATGTACTTCCGTATATTTTTCATGATCCTCATAAATTGGATAAAAAGATAGATGTAAAAAAACTTCAATTTGGTTCTAAAATTGATAATACGGAGACTGTCAGAGAAGATCTGTTGAAAGTAAAAAATGTAATTTCACCTGAAAAAATAGAACTCAGTAACGGATTGATCATAAAATTGATCGGTATAAAATCAAAACCCGGGTTTGAAACTGAAGCTGTAAATTTTTTAAAGCAGAAATTTCAAAAAAGAAAAATTTACCTGAAATATGATTCCATAAAGCATGATGAAAATAATACTTTACTTTGCTATGTTTATCTTGATAATAAAACATTTGTTAATAATCATTTGATCCGTACAGGATATGTGGACGTTGACAAAACCGCCGATTATATGTATAAACCTAAATTCCTTGCTTCGCTTCCTCAGTAATAAAAATGCGGCTATCCATTTAAGAGCAGCCGCATTTTTCATTCTTCAACTTCAATTTTTAAACTTGTTTTCGTTTTTGTATAATAAATCATTTTTACATCAATTGTTTCTGATAGACGTCCCATTGTTTTGTATGTATCGGGCTTTATCGAATACGGAACACCGCCTACATAGCCGTCAATTCCAATAGATTCTTCATAGGGAATGGCAAGACGATAAACTGTTTTTTGACGTTCTGCAAGGGAAGCTAAAATTGCTTTCTGAACATACAAACCGTTAAATGTTTTTGTAATAACAAGGTCTTCTACCCAATGTTTTACCATTTCACGGTCAATAAGTTTTATAGCTTCTTTAAGATTCTGAACCTGTCCATAAATCTTGTCGGCTGCTTTTTCAAGAGCATCAGGATATTTTTCTTCGTACCAATCCTGCCAATTCTCAATTGTGATTTCTTTTCCGGAAGCCATAAACTCCGGAAACAATTCGGACATCTGACCGACAACAACAGGGCGAGTTCCTTGTGCATTCTGATTTGCCCAATTGATCAATTGGGAAGTGTATTTCGGAAAGCTGAAAGATTCGCTTTCGTTGAGTTCTTTGATATATTCATTTTTTATTGTATATGTCATTTTTTATTGTTCTCCTCTAAAAATAGTTTATATGTTTCGATTTTTAGTGCATCAGCAATTTTTTGAATATTTTCAAGAGATATGCTTCTCCGAAAACATTCAATATCACTAATATATGTTCGATGTAATCCACATTTTTCGGCAAATTTCTCTTGGGATAGACCAAGCCGAGTTCTATGCTTTTTGACGTTTGTTCCAAACACTTTGATAATATCCAAAATAATCCACCTGCTTTTGATATATAAATTAATTATACACAATTTTAGGCTACAAATCTACATACAATAAGTGTCATATTGCTTTGCTTTTTGATATGTTAATGTTTACTTATGTATTACCAATATGTGGCACATAGGCAGAAAGAAAGTTTTGGAGAACTTACAAGTGTAGTGTAAGAATTGTAATTTGAATGAGAAAAGCAGAGAAATTTGACGGATTTTGTTGACAAGAGAATGAAGCGGAAAGTTCCGCTTGCTTTTCGATTTCGGCTGCTTTACTTTGCGCAGTATTGAGGACTTGTTCCGATTTTTCATAATTACGATCGGCGCTCTTTTTTATGTTTTTGATCTTTTCGCTTGCAGAGGAAATTTCCTCGATTGCGGCGGCGGTTTCGGCAGCGGCTTTTTGTGTGGAAACAATATCCGATTCGGAAACTATGACCTTGTCCTTGCCCATGACCTTTGTTACAATGTTTGTGGAAGTTCGGATATTTGTTTCTGCATAACTTTTCAACTTTTCGCCGCTGTTCCGAAGCTGAGCAGCGGAGTAGTTTCGTGCATTATATGCCGAGATAACATTTTCTTTTCCATATCTGTCTGTAAGAAATTTGTAACATTCACGGAAGAACGTATCATACTCGGACGAAGAAACATTTTCGGGAACAGTTACTATCCAGCTGCACATAACGTTGACATCTGCTCTTTTAAGAACCTTTATCTCGGATAATCTTTTATGAAGAAATTCAAGCTGCGGCAGCGGCTGATCCTGTTGAGCAAGATTGTAATTCAGAAATAACACGGTTGCTCTTTTGAGTTTTAGGGCAGGTTATGACATCACGCTGTTTTATACGCTGATATGATTCGTCGATACGAAGCGTTTTTCTTTCATAATTAAAGTCGGACGGCGTAAGAGCAAGAAGCTCGCCCTCGCGTATACCGCACCAGTATAGAATTTCAAAAGCATAGTAATAAACAGGCTTGTCCATCATGACCTCGGCAAACTTAATGTATTCGTCTTTTGTCCAGAACTTCATTTCGGAATGACGGCTTGATCCCATATTTCCTGCGACAAATGCAGGATTTGTTTTCAGACCGTAAAACCTTATGGCGTGGTTGAAGATAGATGAAAGCTGATTATGAATAGTTTTCAGATATGTTGTCGAATATCGTTCACCGCGCTTGTTTGCGGAAGTCCGTATATGATTTTGCCAATCAATGACGTTTTTAGCTGTAATGTCACACATTCTGAATTTACCGAAGTAGGGAATAAGGTGCTTTGATATGATATTCTCCTTTGTGAGCCAAGAGTTTTCTTTCAGCTTTGGAAGAACATCATAATTGTGTTTTATGAACAATTTATAAAACTCTGTAATGAAAGAGGACTTAAACCTACGCCAACAGTTCGGAGGATGGGATTAAGGCCGGGCAATATGAAACGGTGGGAAAACGGAGCGGCGGTCAATTCGGAGACATTAGAACCTACACAGATCGCACCGTTTAACTGTTCCGATATTTTCAGGATCGCTAACGGGTTTAATGTCAGCATAACATATCTTTTTACAGGACGATAAAAAATTCCGATACCGTTTTGATACCGAAATACAGAATTATATGGATAGTATGGATATAAAAAATAAAACAACCGCTATTCTACGCGGTTTGATACGGTGAATATGAAATGAAAATGTTGTTTTCATGGAGTGGGAATAATTATTTTCTCCCTGCAAAGCTACAGCTTGCACGCATTATATTTGAAAAAACCACCTTTCGGCGGTTTTTTCAAATATATTTCTATTGCATTTTTAATTTGTTCATGTTATAATATAGTTAAAGAAGTATAAAGGAGCATACGGTTATGTCAAATCAGGAATATTTCATAATGTCCCCCAAAGTGGATTTTGCTTTCAAGGAAATAATGAACAACGAAAAGGTAAGAAAAGGCTTTATAAGCGCAGTTCTGAATATTCCCGTAACCGACATCAAGAAAACCGTTCTTAAAAATGCCAATCTTCCTAAAAATCACGAGGACGAGAAACAGGGAATTCTTGATGTTTATCTTACCATGAACGATGACACCGAGATCGACATAGAAATACAGCTTTCATATATGGCGACTTGGGCTGAACGCAGTGCATTTTACGTTTCCAAAATGTTAGTTGAGCAGCCGAATATTAATAAGGTATACTCGAATTTTAAAAAGTGCATTGGAATAAACATTCTGGACTTCAATTTTGTAAAAGAAACAGAGCGTTTCCATACAATTTATCATATAAGAGAGGACAGCGAAAATATTCGGTTCACGGACATCATGGAATGGCATTTGATAGAGTTGCCGAAACTTCCGACTAAAGAGGACGGAACGGACTTGTATGATTGGATTAAATTTCTAAAAGCTGAGAATAAGGAGGAATTTGATATGGCAGCAAGCAGTAATGAATATATCAGAGAAGCCGTAAACGAGCTTGAAGTTATAAGTCAGGACGAGATAAAAAGAATGGAGTACAATGCCCGCCAGAAAGCTATATGGGATTATAATACCCTTATGGAGGAGAATTTCTCCCGCGGCATTTTACAAGGCAGAGCAGAGGGCAGAGCAGAGGGCAGAGCAGAGGGCAGAGCCAACGAAAGAGCAGCTATGCTTGATAAAATGAAAGCTTTCGGTTTATCTGACAGCGATATAAACAAAATTCTTAATATTAATCCTTAGCAGGCAGGCTGAGGCGTGGGCTCCCACGCAAAAACAGGCGGCATATGCCGCCTGTTTCTATTGATCGTTCTTATCAAACAATTTCAGATATTAGTCGCCGGAGTTAGCAAGAAGCGGGAAGCAACCCATGATTGTGCCTTCTTTTTTAGCTAAATCTTCCTGTGCTGCAGCATTCAACTGATTAGCACTTTCATCTGTTATCGCAGTCGGCAAATCGTCCTCATCACCGGTCCAAAGTGTGTACCTTACAGCAAAAGTATTGGGGTTTACAACAGAAAATGAACCGCCGGTATAGTTTTCACCGAGATAATCAATCATATCGGGATCATAACCGTCCCAATCAAGTATAAGTTCTTTGTTACCATCATCACCATCTTTTATATCGCTTTCATTAACAGTAACAAATACATCATCATCTGCACCGCCGGATACCTTACCGTTAGCGATAGAGCACTGTGTGAGAGCGGTTGCAAGGGAGGTGTTAACCAGCTTTGCGTTAGCGTTAGCGGAAGAAATTCTTGCACTTCTTACAAAACCAAGCATAGAAGGTACAAGGATAGCTGCCAGTACGCCGATGATTGCGATAACAACGATCAGTTCGATAAGGGTGAAGCCCTTAACCTTTGAATTTCTCATTAGAAATTCCTCCTTCTTAAAAATTTTAAAATATTTTTTATTAAAAAGCGTCACCGACTCATCGGCAAGGCACTTTTCCTATGTAATTAATAGTTTGATCCGCCCGAATAGCCGTCGCTGTACACATCATCAAAGTATGGATAACAGCCGATATAAATATTACTGCCGTAGGACTTGTCGCTTTTCATACCCTTGGCGATATTTTCCTGCTGTTTTACATTCTTTACAAAATATGTACCCATAGGGAAATTGACTATTCTTCCGTCCAATGTTGTCAGATCGGTACCATTATTGATCATATTCATGTATGCTTTAAGACTGTACTCTGCGCCCTTAGTTTCGGGAGTTCCGAAGTCATACAGACCCATTTTGGGGTCGGTTCCCTGTTCAAGTTCACGGGTAATAACTTCGGCTACTTCGTAATTTGTAAGGTCAAGCATTACACAATACGAGCCTTCCATAGAGTTATCGATCATGCCCTCAATAAGACCGTCCCACTTATCCCACAACTCTGCTCCGCCGTCTTTTACGCCTAATTTGTTTGTGTAATAGTCATTATAACCATCGTAACCGGAGACATTAAGCGTAGTTCCGCTTTTCCATATGCTGCCCGTAGCACAAGTCGGAATACCTACCGGACCCGGAACATTATTTTCATATGTAGTCATAATATGAATTTCATCGCCCAAGCCGACACCTTTATTCTGGTTAGTGCCACTGTTGTAAGTGGAACTTGCTATTCTGAAAAACATCACAGCACCTGTAATATCCCCATAATTGTTATTAAACTGCCTTACATCAAACATAGACTTATCTTGTTTGACCTCGCAGTCGATAAGAATATCCTGAAATGCATCATAGACTACTTTTGCTTTGGCATTATTGGTCTCTATACGGTTAGTTCTTACAAAACCGTTCATGAACAGGCTCACAATGCCCGCCATAATAACGATGATAGCCATAACAACAATCAGTTCTATAAGGGTAAAGCCCTTGAAGCTTTTAGATTTACGAACCATTGGACTTTACCTCCTGTCAGAAGTTCCTCACGGATTAAAGGGTATAGAATTCCTTTACTGTACTTCCATTATATACTTCAAAAATCGAAATGTCAATAGAAAAATGATATTTTTATCTCTGATTTTGTGAATTTGTAGGTTTCACCATTATGCGGGGAAATTTTTCAGTGAAAATTAACAATTACAACATAGTCATAGCCGTGATTTAGTGGATATTTACAAAAGTTTTCAGCAAATAAGGAATTTTATGTCTGATATTACTATAATTTCAGAGTTTTTAGAGTTAAGAGCAGGCTGAGCCTGCCTGCTAAGGATTAATGTTAAGAATATTATTAATATCACTATCGGATATACCAAATGCCTTCATTTTCGCAAGCAGGTCGGCTATGCCCTCTGCTCTGCCCTCTGCTCTGCCTTTGGCAATACCCCTTGCTTCGCCTCTCTCTTCACCTACAAGCAACCCTCGGGAGAAATTCTCCTCCATTAAAGTATTGTAATCCCATATCGCTTTCTGGCGTGCATTATATTCCATGCGCTTTATCTCGTCCTGACTTATAACTTCAAGCGTGTCAACGGCTTCTCTGATATATTCGTTATTACTTGCTGCCATATCAAATTCCTCCTTATTTTCAGCTTTTAAAAATTTTATCCAGTCATACAAGTCCGTTCCGTCCTCTTTTGTCGGAAGTTTCGGCAACTCTATCAAGTGCCATTCCATTATGTCCGTGAACCGAATATTTTCGCTGTCCTCTCTTATGTGGTAAATTGTATGGAAACGCTCTGTTTCTTTTACAAAATTAAAGTCTAATATGTTTATTCCAATGCACTTTTTGAAGTTTGAATATACTTTATTAATGTTGGGTTGTTCCACAAGCATTTTAGAAACATAGAACGCACTTCTCTCTGCCCAAGTCGCCATGTATGAAAGCTGTATCTCTATGTCAATTTCCGTGTCGTCGTTCATGGTAAGGTAAACATCGAGAATTCCCTGCTTTTCATCTTCGTGGTTCTTGGGAAGATTGGCGTTTTTGAGAACGGTTTTCTTGATGTCGGCTACGGGAATATTCAGAACCGCGCTTATAAAGCCTTTGCGAACTTTTTCGTTGTTCATTATTTCCTTGAAGGCAAAATCTACTTTCGGGGACATTATGAAATATTCTTGATTTGACATAACCGCATACTCCTTTACAATTCTTCAATTATATTATAACACATAATTTTTATGATTGCAATATAAATTGACTGCAAAATTAGAATTCGCTTTACTTTATCTCACGGCAGGCAATAATTTGAATATAACAAAATAATGCCTGAAAGGGTCAAGGCTCAGCCTTGCCTGAAAAAGCCCGCGGGGGCTCCCCGCCTCAGCCTTGCCTCACGGCGAACGCCACGCAGAGGATAACAAAATAATGCCTGAAAGGAAATTCCGCACTTGACATTTATACGAAAATATGTTAAAATTACTTCATATTTTATTGTGTTAAGGAGGAATTTGTTTTGACGACAGCACAGATAATCATGATAGTTACAATTATTCTGTATCTGATTATGATGTTGGCAGTAGGATTTATCTGTTCAAAGAAAAACAATTCGGTAGGCGATTTTTACCTCGGCGGCAGACGTCTCGGACCGTTGGTAACGGCTATGAGCGCGGAGGCTTCGGATATGTCCAGCTGGCTTCTTATGGGACTTCCCGGACTTGCTTACGCAAGCGGCATCTGCGACCCCGGCTGGACGGCTTTCGGTATTGCAATAGGCACTTATATAAGCTGGAAAATCGTTGCAAGGCGCCTCAGAAACTATACGGAGAAGAACGGTTCAATCACTTTGCCGGATTTCTTTTCCAACCGCTGGAAAGAAAAGAATAAAGTCCTTTTAGGTGTTTCCGCACTTATAATAATTGTATTTTTCGTGCCATATACCGGTTCGGGGTTTGCGGCTTGCGGAAAGCTGTTCAATTCGCTTTTCGGCGTTGAATACCATGTCGCTATGATAATTTCCGCGGCGGTAATAATTTCCTATACCTGCTTCGGCGGTTTCCTTGCCGCAAGTCATACAGACCTTATACAGAGCATAGTTATGACAAGCGCCCTTATAATCGCTATACTTATGGGAATTTCTTACGCCGGCGGCTGGGGCGCGGTCATGGAAAATGCCAAAGCGCTTTCGGGATATTTTTCCATAAATTCCACATATGACGCCGCTTCCGGTTCGGCAAAGAATTACAGCTTGCTGACAATAATTTCAAATGCCGCATGGGGGCTCGGTTATCTGGGAATGCCCCACTTCCTGTTAAGATTTATGGCGATCCGCGACAGCAAGGAAATAAAGATCTCCAGAAGAATAGCTTCCATATGGGTAGTTATTGCAATGACAATAGCAATTCTTATAGGCGTTGTGGGACTTGCCATGACCGCAAACGGCTGTTTCGGAACGCTTTCCGACCCCGAAACGGTCATGATCGCCATGGCTGACTACATGAGCAGCAATCATGCTGCACTTGCCGTTGTGGGCGGACTTATAATTTCGGGAATGTTGGCGTGTACAATGTCAACTTCCGACTCTCAGCTTTTAGCGGCTTCTTCCAGCGCTTCGGAAAACATCATAAGAGGAACTTTCGGCGTAAAAATGTCCGACAAAACGGCTATGATCATCGCAAGACTGACTCTTGTGGTAATGGCAATTGTCGGCGTTGTAATTGCTTGGAACCCCGACAACTCGGTATTCCAGATAGTTTCCTTTGCGTGGGCAGGATTCGGCGCAACATTCGGACCCATCATGGTAGCGGCGCTGTTCTGGAAACGTTCCAACAAACAGGGCGCGGCTGCGGGACTTATCGTAGGCGGAATTGCGGTATTTGTCTGGAAATTTGTTATCCGTCCTCTTGGCGGGGCATGGGATATTTACGAACTGCTTCCGGCTTTCATACTTGCAATGGCAGCTATTATAATAGTCTCGCTTCTGACAAAAGCCCCCGAAAAAGAAGTAGTTGATGAATTTGAGCAGGTAATTGCCATGGAGAAAACTCCCTCGGTTGAATGATCGCCGCGGTGTTTTCACAGACAAAATATCAGCGCAATTTTGTTACTCCTTTGCACGAATATGTGCAAAGGAGTTTTTGCCGGTCGTCAAAAAAGTTTTTACGGATTTTCAGCAAAAACTATTGATATTCGGGAAGTTTTAGGGTCAAGGCTAAACCTTGCCTCACGGCAGGCACAAAGCGGGAAATCACTGAATAAAGCCTGAAAATGCCTGCGGGGGCTTCCCCGCCTCAGCCTTGCCTGAAAATGCCCGCGGGGGCTTCCCCGCCTCAGCCTTGAAAATATTTAAAAAATGTGGTAGAATGTTTATATCACACCAACGGATAGGAAGATTCAATGAAAAGGACTGTTCTGGGCATGATAGCCCATGTGGATTCGGGAAAAACAACACTTTCGGAAGCCCTGCTTTTCCGCAGCGGCGAGATCCGCCGTCAGGGACGCGTGGACCACGGCGACGCTTTCCTTGATACCCACCATATCGAACGGGAACGGGGCATAACCGTTTTCTCAAAACAAGCGGTAATCCACTTCGGAAACAGCGAGTATACCCTGCTTGACACCCCCGGACACGCGGATTTTTCAGCAGAAACGGAGCGCACCATGTGCGTGCTTGATTACGCGGTCATGGTAATAAGCGGCTCGGAGGGCGTTCAGAACCACACCGAAACGCTATGGCATCTTCTGGCAAGATATAAGATCCCCACATTTATTTTTGTGAATAAAATGGATATTTCCGCCTTTGACAAGGAATATATCCTGAAAAACCTTTCCTCCGCCCTGTCCGACCGCTGCGCGGACTTTTCCCCGAACAGAGAAAAAGAAGAATTTTTCGAGGAAATTGCAGTCCATGACGAAAAGCTGATGAATGTTTTCCTTGAAAATGATTTTATCCCTGACGAGGATATTGCCCAAGCCGTGGCGGAAAGAAAGATTTTCCCCTGCTATTTCGGTTCGGCGCTTAAACTGAAAGGCATTGACGAACTTCTTGACGGTCTGGAAAGATACACTTTCCAGAAAGCGGCGGGAACGGACTTCGGCGCTAAAATTTTCAAGATAACCGAGGAACAGGGCGTCAGACTCACACACATGAAAATTACAAGCGGCAGTCTGAAAGTCCGTTCCCTTATCGACGGCGAAAAGGTCAGCAGGATACGGGTATATTCGGGCGCGAAATTTTCAAGCCCCGAAGAAGTTTTTGCGGGTACAGTCTGCGCCGCCGAGGGGCTTTCCAAGACCCGCGCGGGGCAAGGTCTGGGCGCGGAACAAAGCGCGCTTCCGCCCGTTCTTGAACCTGTTATGACCTATCGCATGATACTTCCCCAAGGCGCGGACGAACATACGGTATTGGATCAGATGCGCGTTCTTGAACAGCAAGACCCGCAGCTGCACGTTTTTTGGAACAGCCGTCTGAGGGAAATTCACGTCAGCCTTATGGGAGAAATTCAGCTTGAAATCCTCAAAAGCCTTATCTCCGAGCGATTCGGGCTTGACGCAGAGTTTGACAAGGGAAATATAGTTTACAAGGAAACCATTTCCGCCGCCGTGAACTGCTCGGGGCATTACGAACCCCTGCGCCATTACGCGGAAGTACGTTTACGTCTCGAACCCGCGGCACGGGGCAGCGGAATTGAAATTCTCTCCGAATGCCGCGAAGACAACCTTGACAGGAATTGGCAAAGGCTGATAATTTCCAATCTGGAAGAAAAAGTTCATGTCGGCGTTCTGACGGGTTCGCCCATAACCGATATGAAAATAATTCTCACCGCAGGACGCGCCCATCTGAAACACACCGAGGGCGGGGATTTCCGACAGGCGGCTTGGCGAGCCGTTCGTCAGGGACTGCGGAAAGCCGAAAGCATACTCCTTGAACCGTGGTATGACTTTACGCTTGAAGTTCCCTCCGAAGCGCTGGGTCGGGCAATTTCCGATATTCAGAGAATGTGCGGGGAATTTTCCGCGCCCGAAACAAGCGGCGATATTTCGGTAATAAAAGGCTCCGTTCCCGCCGCGGAAATTGCGGATTACCATTCCGAACTTATGGGGTATTCCCACGGCAAAGGACGGCTGTTGTGCGTTCCGAAAGGGTATCTTCCCTGCCATAACGCCGAAGAAGTCATTTCCCGCATAGGCTATAACTGCGATGAGGACACGGAAAATTCCGCGGACAGCGTTTTCTGCTCCCACGGCGCGGGACATATCGTCAAGTGGAACGAAGCGGACGGATATATGCACACCCAACCGCCTGCGGACAATTCCCGGAATGAAGAAATTTCCCCCGAAACCCTACAGCGGCAGGCGCGGGACTACCGTTCAAGGCTTGCGGAGGACAAGGAGCTTATGGAAATTTTCGAGCGGACATACGGTAAGATAAACCGCGACCCGCGCCATGCCCTGCACACCGAGCGGGATATTTCCGAGAAAAAACAAAAGCCCGTTCCCATGCAGAACGGAACGGAGTATATGCTTGTAGACGGCTACAACATAATTTTCGCATGGGACGAACTTAAAACTCTCGCTGCAGAAAGCCTTGACGCCGCCCGAAGCAGGCTTATAAACATTCTCTGCAACTATCAGGGATTCAGGCAGTGCGAACTTATACTTGTTTTTGACGCTTACAAGGTCAAGGGGAACGACCGCGAAGTCGAAAAGCACTGCGGGATCAGCGTGGTTTACACCAAAGAAGCCGAGACCGCAGATATGTACATTGAAAAGGTTTCCCACGAACTGGGAAAAAACAACCGAGTCCGTGTGGCGACTTCCGACGGCGCGGAACAGATAATAATCCTCGGGAACGGCGCATTCCGCGTGTCGGCGGAGGAGTTCAGGCTTGAAGTAAAAGCCGTGGAAAAGGCAATACGCGATTTTATAGACGGCTGAGCGTTTCGGCGGAAATGACCGTAAGCGTTTTCCCGTCAACGGTGAATTTTATTTCTTTCCCGCCGAAGTCCATAATATATACTCTTTCGGGAGAATGCTGATACCCGGGGCGCGGGTCTTGGGAAAGTATTTCCGCAAGTCCTTTTCTTAGTTCTTGGGGAATTTTTTCAAGCGTACCCTCTCCGAAAACCACCTCGAGGGCGCCTTGCTTATCCTGCAGGGCGAAACCGCCCGCCGCGTCCGCATGGCAATCGGTATACGCAAGGTATGGCTTAATATCAAATACGGGAGTTCCGTCCATAATATCCGCCCCGCTGACATACAGAACGGGGCTTTCGCTTTCCTCGAAGTCTATCCTTTCCAGACGGACCGAGGAAAGCCCTATAGGGTTCGGGCGGAACGGCGAACGGGTGGCGAAAACCCCCACACGCTTATTCCCGCCGAGTTTCGGAGGGCGGACGGTGGGAGTCCAGCCGCTGCGTTCGGTCCCGGAAAATCCCCATATTATCCATATGTGGGAAAATCCCTCCAAGCCGCGGAAAGCTTCGGGAACGCGGTATTCGGGTTCAAAAACTATCTTTGCGGGAAGTTCCGACAAGCCGCTTTGACGAGGTATGCCGAACTTTTCGGGGAACGGGCTTCTGACCCGTGCTATTATCTTCATAAACGTTATTCTTCCTTGAAATAGAGCTTAACATTAACGCCGCGCAAAGTCTTTCAATATTCCTGCGCGGCGTTAAATCATTTTTTATAATTACTTATAAAATCTTTCAGTCTGGAAAAAGTTTCTTCGCTGAGGATATGCTCCATTCTGCAGGCGTCCTCCTCGGCGTTCTCGGCGGAGACTCCCAGATTTTCCATAAGGAAACTCCGTATCAGGACATGACGTTCGTAGACCTGTTCCGCCTTGGCAAGACCTGTTTCCGTAAGAATTATCTGTCCGTTGGGTTCTACGGTGATATAGCCGTCCGATCTGAGGATCCCCACGGCGCGGCTTATGCTCGGCTTGGAATATCCGAGTTCATTGGCAATATCTATTGAACGGACAAAACCTGTTTTTCCCTGAAGTATCAGGATAGTTTCGAGATAATCCTCACCCGATTCGCGTATCGCCATAGCTTTCCCTCCCGACAGTTCCCGCAGAATTATCCGCGGGACTTGATGTATTCGTCCATAGCCTTTGCGGCGGTCTTTCCCGCACCCATGGCGAGAATTACCGTAGCCGCTCCCGTTACCGCGTCGCCGCCTGCGAATACTCCCTCGCGGGAAGTGAGTCCGTTCTCATCGGCAACGAAACAGCCCTTGCGGTTGGTCTCCAGACCCTCGGTAGTATTCCTTATAAGCGGATTGGGGGAAGTGCCTATGGACATGATAACGCAGTCAACATCGAGGACAAACTCCGAGCCTTTCTTTTCAACAGGGCTTCTTCTGCCGCTTTCGTCGGGCTCGCCAAGCTCCATTTCAATGCACTTCATTCCCGTAACGAACTTATGCTCATCGCCGAGAATTTCCACGGGGTTGTTAAGGGTCTTGAAAATAATGCCCTCTTCCTTGGCGTGCTCTATTTCCTCGTTACGGGCGGGCATTTCCGCTTCGCCGCGGCGGTAAACTATATAAACGTTCTCCGCTCCCAGACGTTTCGCGCATCTTGCGGCGTCCATGGCAACGTTTCCGCCGCCTACGACTGCAACATTCTTTGCGTGCTGAACGGGAGTGTCCGCGTCGGAATTGTATGCTTTCATAAGATTGACTCTTGTAAGGAATTCATTAGCGGAATAAACGCCTTTCAGGTTTTCGCCGGGAATACCCATAAATCTGGGCAGACCTGCGCCCGAACCTATGAAAATAGCTTCATAACCCTGCTCAAACAATTCGTCAACGGTGATGGTCTTTCCGATAACGGTATTTGTGTTAATGGTAACGCCGAGGGCTTTAAGTCCGTCAATTTCCTTGCGGACTATTGCTTTCGGCAGACGGAATTCGGGAATTCCGTAAACCAGAACTCCTCCCGCAAGGTGAAGCGCTTCGTAAACGGTAACGTCATAACCCATTTTTGCAAGGTCTCCCGCGCAGGTAAGACCTGCGGGTCCTGCGCCTATTACGGCAGCTTTGTGACCGTTGGAAGCGGGCTTTTCCGCGGGCTTGTCGTCATGCTGATTGTGCCAGTCCGCAACAAAACGTTCCAGACGTCCTATTCCCACGGGGTCGCCTTTTATTCCGCGGACGCACTTTCCCTCGCACTGGGATTCCTGCGGGCAAACTCTGCCGCAGACCGCAGGCAGAGAACTTGACTGGGAAATTACATCATACGCGCCGGCGAAATCGCTTTCCGCCACCTTGTGTATAAATGCGGGAATATCAATATTTACGGGACAGCCGCCGACGCAGGGCTTATTCTTGCAGTTAAGGCATCTTGCGGCTTCGTCAAGGGCGGTCGCTTCGGAATATCCCAGAGCAACTTCCTTGAAATTCTTATTTCTCACATTGGGTTCCTGCGCAGGCATTTCATTCTTTTTCAAAGACATATTAGGCATGGGGATCGCTCCTTTCAGGCATTTTTGTAGAGATTGCAGACAGCTTCGTGCTTGCTTCTCTCAAAGGGTTTGTACATGGAGGAACGCTCCATAGCCTCGTCAAAATCCACCAGATGTCCGTCAAAATCGGGACCGTCCACACAGGCGAATTTCGTTTCACCGCCGACGGTAAGTCGACAGCCGCCGCACATTCCCGTGCCGTCTATCATAATGGGATTCATGGAAACGACAGTTTTAATATCGTACTGTTTTGTAAGAGCGCAGACGAACTTCATCATTATCAGCGGACCGATGGCGATAACTTCGTCATACTTTTCGCCGCTTTCGATAAGCTGTTTCAGGGCGTCGGTAACAAGCCCCTTAGTTCCGTGAGAACCGTCGTCGGTCATCATGCAGAGCTTGTCCGAAACTGCGCCGAACTCATCTTCAAGGATAACGAGGTCTTTATTCCTGAAACCCACTATTGAATGAACTTCACAGCCGAGGTTATGCAGCTTCTTGGCGATAGGATATGCAATTGCACAGCCGACGCCGCCGCCTACAACGGCAACCTTTTTCAGACCGTCGGTATGTGAAGCCACGCCCAGAGGTCCTACAAAATCCTGTATGGATTCGCCCTCGTTCTTATGGTTCAGCTTCTCGGTGGTAGCGCCCACTATCTGGAAAATAATAGTTACCGTGCCTTTTTCCCTGTCAAAGTCGGCAACAGTCAGGGGGATACGTTCGCCGTCCTCGTCAACGCGGAGGATAATGAACTGACCGGGTTCTGCTTTCTTAGCCACCATAGGCGCGTCAATTTCCATAAGGGTGACGGTGGGGTTAAGAACTTTTTTTCTGACAATTTTATACATTATCTCATTCCTTTACAGTAAGATCAAAGTTATGCAAAAATGCTCAAAGAGCATACCACAAATACATTATACACAAAAATCCGCGAAAAGTCAATGATTTTTATACAAATTTAATTCATACCGAATTTGCAAAAAATTTTCTGCCTCAGACGGGAAAATTTTAGAAATATGGTGTATAATGGGAACCAATAATTTATAAGAGAGTGAGAAAAATGACGCAATACGATAAAATGACCTGCACGCCCATACCGAAACTTATACTCACGCTGTCCGTGCCGACCATCATCTCAATGCTTGTTACGAACGTATACAATCTTGTAGATACGGCGTTTGTGGGGCAGTTGGGAACGAGCGCAAGCGGCGCGGTGGGAATAGTTTTCGGGTTTATGGCGATAATACAGGCGTTCGGCTTCATGTTCGGGCAGGGTTCGGGAAGCATCATCTCCCGCGCCCTCGGACAGCAGGACAAAGACAATGCTTCCGCCCATGCTTCGCTGGGGTTTACGTCGTCCTTTGTCTGCGGGCTTATAATCACGCTGACAGGGTTCCTGTTCCTTGACGACATAATATTTCTTCTGGGAAGCACGCCCACAATTGCGCCTTACGCAAAGACATACATTACATATATACTTATTGCCGCGCCGTTCATGAGTTCAAGCCTTACGCTGAATAACATTCTGCGTTACGAGGGGCGGGCATATCTGGGAATGATAGGGCTTATGACGGGCGCGGTCCTGAACATGGCAGGCGACCCTATATTTATGTTCGTTATGAAAATGGGCATAGCGGGCGCGGGGCTTTCCACGGCGTTAAGTCAGTTTGTCAGTTGGTGCATACTTGTGGGAATGTTCCTCTCGGGCAGGACGGACACAAAACTCAGCATAGCGTTTCTGAAACGCGGAAGCATTTATATGCTTTTCAACATAATGATGACGGGTTTCCCCAGTCTGTTAAGGCAGGGGTTAAACAGCATAACAACGGTAATGCTCAATTCCTGCTGTCAGGTTTACGGTGACGCCGCAATTGCCGCCATGAGTATTGTTACGAGAATAATCTTCTTCGCGTTCTCCATCGCCCTCGGCATAGGGCAGGGATTCCAGCCCGTGTCGGGCTTCAACTACGGCGCGGGTAAATATTCGCGCTTGCGGAAAGCGTTTATTTTCACCATGGCAATTTCCGAAATAATAATAGTGATCGGCTGCGCGGTGCTTATAATATTTTCAAACGACCTTATAAGGATATTCCGCGATGATGAAGAAGTCATAAAAATAGGCGTTCGTGCGTTACGGCTGCAAGCGCTTTCGCAGCTTGCACTTCCGCCCTGCATGACGGTGGAAATGCTTTACCAGAGCACGGGGAAACGCCTTGGCGCGTCCATACTTTCCTCGTTAAGGAGCGGGCTGTTCTTCATTCCCGCGCTGCTGATACTTTCAGACCTGCGGGGGCTTGCGGGCATTCAGGAAGCGCAGCCTTTATCGCTGCTTTTGTCCCTGCCCGTTACTCTGCCGTTTGCGTTTATATTCTTTAAGAAATTACCCAAAAATGAGGCTGAACCTGTTTGCAGAGTTGAGAGTTAAGAGTTAAGAGTTGAGATATTGGCAGTAATTGCTTATATCTCAACTCTTAATTTTAATTACTATAAAATTTGATTTGTGGTGCAGATTTAGCTTTACTTAATGCACGGTATACTTAGGCGGGAAATAACAAAACAAAGCCTGAATGGGTGCAGGCTCAGCCTGCCCTGAAATGGTCAAGGCTCAGCCTTGGCCGTGAGGCAAAGCAATGCTGAATTATACACTGCATTTGCAGGAAATGATTGCTTTTGTTTCAAATAAGCAGGATATGGCTTGAATTTCTCCTTAAAATTTGCATAAATTCAAGTCAAAAATTGCAGAATTCACAAAAAATTTTAAATTTTATAACGCGATATGCAAAAGATGGTTCTATAATAAAGACAATGAAGCAAGGGCGCTCCGAATTGGGGCGTCCTTTGTTTTTTATTATATTTCCCGAAAGGTGGGACAGTTAATGACCATTGCAGATACGGCCGTTTGCCGCAGCAGACCCGTTACTCCCGTTGCGGACGCGGGCGAAATAAACGAACTTCTCCGCAGGTACGGCGTGAAGTTCGGGATATATAAGAACGGACAGTTCAAAGAACAGCTTTTTCCCTTTGACCCCATACCGAGAATTATCCCCGCCGAGGATTTCAAGGGTATCGAGAAAGGGCTTATCCAGCGTGTTGACGCGCTTAACAGATTCCTTTATGATATTTACCACGAAAAGAATATCATAAATGACGGCATCGTTCCCGAAAATTTCGTGTACATTTCCAGCGGGTATCTTCCACAGTGCGAGGGGATAACCCCGCCCAATAAAATTTACAGCCACATTTCGGGAATAGACCTTGTTCAGGGCAAAGGCAAGGAATGGTACATTCTTGAAGATAATCTCCGCATACCCTCCGGCGCGTCCTATCCCCTTATTGCAAGGGAACTTACCCGCGCGGCGTCTCCTGCGGCATTTTCGGGGAATGACATCATCGACAACCGCAACTATGCAAAACTTCTGAAAGAGACCATGGACTTCGCCAACCGCGGCGGCATTAACGCTATTCTCACACCGGGGCGTTACAATGCGGCGTATTTTGAACATTCCTATCTTGCGGAACTTACCGGCGCAGCGCTTGTTCAGAACGATGAACTTTTTGTGGAGGACAATGTTCTTTACCAGAAAACCTATTCCGGCGGCAAGACAAAGATAGGCGCGCTTTACCGCCGCATTTCCGACGAATACCTTGACCCGCTGACCTTTGAACCCACATCGCTGATAGGTATTCCGAACCTTATGGAAGCATACCGTTCGGGAAATGTTGCAATAATAAACGCTCTCGGAAACGGCGTTGCGGACGACAAGGGAATTTACTACTTCGTTCCGAAAATGATAAAATACTACCTCGGCGAAGAACCTATCCTGAAAAACGCGCCCACATACCTGCCGTTCTACAACGAGGACAGGGAGTATGTTCTGAAAAATCTTGAAAAGCTCGTTATAAAGGACGTTGCGGAAGCAGGCGGTTACGGCGTTGTTTTCGGGCGGGATTTAGACGAAAAGGCGCTGGAAGATTTCAGGCAGACCATTATCCGCGAACCGAGACGGTTCATAGCACAGGAAGTAATTGATTTCCTCGACCTGCCTATTCTCGAAAACGGCGGCGAGGTCATGCGGAAAGCCGACCTGCGGGCATTCGTGCTTTCGGGCGAAAAAACAAAGGTATGGGCGTCGGGACTTACAAGATTTTCACGGAATCCCGATTCATTCGTTGTAAACTCATCTCAGGGAGGAGGTTTCAAAGATACATGGGTACTATCTCGTTAGAACACGGTGACCGTCTTTACTGGCTGGGGCGGTACAC
Organism: uncultured Clostridia bacterium; assembly: GCA_947629785.1. GTDB lineage: Bacteria > Bacillota > Clostridia > Oscillospirales > Ruminococcaceae > RGIG8773. The sequence continues at coordinate 89,591 of CANRFB010000004.1, forward strand.
AGAAAGGGTATTTACCACATTAAAATCACTGGAGCGGCTTTACGATAAACTGATCGACCGCGATCCGAAACATTATATAAAATATCTGGAATGTTTCGGGCTGTCGGACGATTTCGGAAGTCCCGAAAAGTTCCTGCAAAGCTTTATTTTCGGGCGGGAAAACTGCTATTCCGCGGCGTACAGTCTGGAACGTGCTTACGATAACGGAATTGTCCTGCGTGAGGAAATTTCCACCGAGGCGCTTGCCTATTTGCAGCTTGCCATGGACAGACTTGAAAAGGCGGACGCTTCAAAAAGCGGGCTTGTAGTTTCGCTGCTGCCTGTGGAAGATACCATATTCAGCTTCTGGGGCTGCATTTACGACTATGTTTACGATGAGGAAATAAAGAACATTATCCTTTGCGGAAAAGCCGTGGAACGTCTGGAACTTTGCGTTCGGCTGAAATACAACGGTGAACTCATAAACAGGGAATTTGAACGGCTTTGCAGGAATCTTTCCAAAATTCCCAAGAACACGCCTTACCGCTACAATACCGAACAGCTTTCCGTCCTTGTGGAAATTATCGAGTCGGAAAACTGCTGCAAAGGTCGGGAAAATCAGGTGCTTACCGCCCTTGGAAAACTTTTTGACCCGGTGGACGGGAAAGGGAGGAAAACGGCATGAAGAAGTTACAATTTTCATTTTCCACCAAACTTACTTTTGACGACTATGTTCATGACCATTCCTTTGCGCTTCGTTTCACTCCTGTGGAAAGTCCCGCTCAGCACATAACGGCTTTCGGCGCGGAAATTTCACCTTTCGCGTCAACGCGGAACACCGTGGACGCTTTCGGGAACACGGTAACAAGCGGTTTCCTGCAAAAAGAACATCGTTTTCTGGATTTTGAGATAAACGGCATCGCGGAAATAGATATTTCCAAGCCCAAAACCGATTTTATGCCATGCTACCGCTATCAGACGCATTTTACAAAGCCCGATGTTGCTTTAAGCGAATTCCATCGCTTTTCCGCGGAAAAATGTTCCTGTTCCGACCCATACGGAAAGGCTATGTTCTATTCCGAAAAGATTTCCGAGCAGATACGTTACGAAAAGGGCGTTACCACCATAAAAACCACCGCCGCGGAAGCTTTCGGGCTGAAAGCGGGAGTTTGTCAGGATTACGCGCACATACTTCTTTCCATGCTGCGAATGGACGGAATTCCCTGCCGATACGCTGCGGGACTTGCCTGCTGTGACGGCGAGACTCACGGCTGGGTAGAAGTCTGGGACGGCGAAAAATGGGTCGGTATCGACCCCGCAAACGACCGCCCCGCAAACGAGGATTATTTAATTCTTTCGCAGGGACGTGATTTCGGAGACTGCGCCATTGACAGGGGCGTAATGTTCGGCGCATACACAAAGCAGTTGCAGCTTATTTCCTCAAAATTGGAAGAAATTGCATAGGACAAAACCGCGCAAAGCCGGTCTTTGTGCGGTTTTGCTCAATTTTATTACAGGGAGAAAATTTCACATGATAAAGACCATAGCGCAGGCTGCTCTTGCGGTAAACGAAAAGCTGAAAATACGCAAGAACAGCATCAGAAACGGCAGCGGCAAGACCCGCCTCAGTATCGTTACGGGAATACACGGCGATGAACTGGAGGGGCAGTATCTTGCATATCTTATAGGCAGCCGTATTCAGGAAAATATCGAATTCCTTGACGGAACGGTGGATATTTACCCCGCTCTCAATCCTCTGGGAATTGATTCGATAACCCGCGGAATTCCGCTGTTTGACCTTGATATGAACAGGGTATTCCCCGGGTCGAAAGAGGGGACTATGCCCGAAACCATTGCCGCCGCAATAATTGACGACCTGCACGGTTCGGACATCTGCATTGACGTACATTCAAGCAATATTTTCCTGAAAGAAATTCCCCAGACGCGGATAAACGTTTCCACGGCGGAAACGCTTATTCCATACGCAAAAATGCTGAATGTTGATTTTATCTGGGTACACGAATCCGCAACAGTCCTTGAATCCACTCTCGCTCACACACTTAATTCAATGGGAACGAAAACTCTTGTTGTGGAAATGGGCGTGGGCATGAGAATTACAAAGGAATATTGTTTTCAGCTTCTTGACGGGGTTTTCAATCTTATGAAAAATATCGGAATGTGGAGCGGTCAGACGGTTTCCGTCCGCGAACCCATAGTTTCCCTTAACCGCTCGGTGGGGTTCGTAAATTCGGACGCGGCGGGAATTTTCGTACCATGTGCGGAATTCGGCGACCATGTTAAAAAAGGTCAGCTTATAGGTCAGGTCCTTGACCCGCTGACGGGAAAAGCTGCCGCCGACATTAAAGCCGTATGCGACGGAATGATCTTCACGCTTCGTGAATATCCCGTAGTTTACGGCGGGTCGCTGTTAGCAAGAATTTTACAGGCAGACGAAAATGGAGGGGAAAAATTTGAAAAATAAATTTTTCAAATTACGAGTTTTGTGCTTTGTTGACTCCCGTCAACAATTTTGCTGCGCAAAAGCGCACAAAACATCGAAAGGAGGAATGCTTGCTTCGCAAGCATGATTGAATATGACAAAAGAAATAATTTACACATTAAAATCCCCATACCGTGAAAATCTGGACGTTACCGCTTTCCGATTCGGAAAAGGCGAAAAGGCCGCGGCTGTCGTGGGTGCACTTCGGGGAAATGAAATTCAGCAGATGTACGTTTGCTCGCAGCTTATCCGCGAATTAAAAAAGCTTGAAGAAAAAGGGCAGATCTCTCCCGATAAGGAAATAACCGTAATTCCCTGCGTGAATTATTATTCAATGAATATCGGGAAACGTTTCTGGACAATGGATAACACCGACATAAACCGAATGTTCCCTGGCTACGATATGGGGGAGACCACCCAGCGAATTGCGGACGGGGTATTTTCAGACTTGCAGGGTTACGAATACGGAATACAGCTTGCAAGCTTTTACCAGCCGGGGAATTTCCTTGCCCATGTGAAAATGATGGAAACGGGATTTACCGACAAGGAACTTATGAAACTGTTCGGCATGGAGTACGGAATTGTAAGAAATCCCCGTCCTTACGACACCACAACGCTTAATTACAACTGGCAGATCTGGGAAACAAAAGCGTTCTCTGTATACGCTTCCGCAACGGATTCCATTGATGTAAAATCGGCGGAGACCGCTCTTGAAGCAATACTGCGATTTTTGTACAACACGGGAATTATCACCAAAAAAGTGCGTTCCGGCTATCAGACCGAAATAATTCCCGAAGCGAATATAGCGCAGATACATTCCGACGCGGCGGGAATTTTTGTAAGCACCGCGGAAATAGGCGGCATTGTAAATGAAAATGATATTATCGGGAAAATTACCGACCCCTTTGACGGGGAGACAATTTCACTTATACGCACCAATTTTTCGGGAATAGTGTATTTTGAATACAATTCGCCGCTGATAAATGAAAACACGGTTTGCTTTAAAATAATCAGGGAATAATATTTTTATTCGACCGAATTTCAGTTATTAAAGAAGATAAACGCCTTTTATTGAGGCTGTTTATCTTCTTTTTTGCAACATAATAAAAAACCGTGCAGCAGCACGGCTTTACCTTATTTTGCGTGGTGGGGCTCCCACCTGTTAAATATCCTGTTTATTTTATATGGTAAGGCTCCCATCTGTTACAGCTCCTATTTATTTTATATGGTAAGGTTCCCATCTGTTACAGCTCCCGATCTTGCATGGCAAGGATAAACCATAATGACAATTATCATCATATATATTATATCCTGTCTTATCATATTTGTCAATATTTTTGAAAAAAATTTTGTGTTACGGGATCTCGTGTTCCTCCAATAAAAATTTAAAAGGGAATTACTATGCCGCAGCAATAGCAACTCCCTTTAATGATTGATTTTTCCGTTGTCCGCCAACTATACCGTCCCACAAGTACGGCTTTACTATCAGGTTTTTCCGTTGCCTGCCAACTATACCGTCCCACAGGTACGGCTTTACTATCGGATTTTTATCGTGTCAACCTCACGAGCTGTACATTTGGTACAGCTAAAAATATGTTCCCACTTCTACGGTAGGGTTCACCTCTTTAATAGTCCCCACTTCTACGGTAGGGTTCACCTCTTTGATCGTTCCCACTTCTACGGTAGGGTTCTCCTCTTTTTACGGAAACCGCAAGGTTCCCATACGATAAGAACTAAGCTTATCACCGTTATTTATTATACTTTATTTTATTATATTTGTCAATACTTTTTGAGGAAAAATTTATCTGTTTATTGAAATAAACAGCATATTCAATTTTCATATACTGCTTGTATTTTGTTTTCGGATGCAGAAATATTTATATATTTTTCAAGTACAGCTTCAAGTTTTTTAAAATTGCAGCAGCGTTTTATAAGTTCGGGATATGTGCCTTTTCCCTCTGTAACTAAATAATATAGTTTATTTGCTTTTTTTACAATATGATCGGTATGCTTTTTACACCAATCAAGCTGCTTAGCACATAATTTTTTATATTGCCTTACATCAACAGTATCGTTTTCATCGGGACGAAAATCAAATACTTTTATTACATTTTCATCAACAGGGATCATATTATTGAAATTCAAAACGCCTGAAAGTTTATCACCATCATAAATTTTAGTAAAATCAACATTATTTTTCATGAATAAATGTTTAGGTTTTGGAGAACCGAAAGGAATATAATATTTTTTGCCGGCGCATATGATCATAATGCCGACAAAAGGTCTGTTTTCTTTGTCGGCTTGCGGCAAAACCGACATTACTTTATCATCTGTTTCGGATAGCTCACGGATATATTTCATATCTATCTGATATAGATCAAGTCTGTTCTGCTCCATTACTATCACCTCGTATTCATAAAAATAAAGGGCTGCGTTTTTATCCGCAGCCCGGAACAACTTCCACTTACGGTAGGACCCACCGCTTTTATCGGTTCCACTCACAGTAGGACTCACTGCTTTTATCGGTTCCACTTACAGTAGGACTCACTGCTTTTTACAGAAACCATAAGGCTTCCATACGATAAGAACTAAGCTTATCACCATTATTTATTATACCTTATTTTATTATACTTGTCAATACTTTTTTAAAAAAATTTCGGCGTTCCGTTATTTCTCCGATGTATTGTTATTATAGTAGATCACCTTTCTGTCAGTTTCCAATTCTTCAATAAAATTTTTATATAGCGGATTGAACTTATTGCTTGCGATTTGTGATTCGGTAACCAAATCAATTTCTTTATTAAATGATTCTCGTAAATCCTCATAAAATCCAAAAAATTTAAACCCCACCAAATTCTCAGGGTCTACTATAAAATCAATATCACTTTCTTCGGTTGCTTCGCCTCTCGCGTATGAACCGAATATACAAACTTTATTTACGTTATATCTTTCTGCAACCTCTTTCACTTTTTTCTTAATTTCTTCTATTGTGTATATACTCATAATTGGACCCTATGAAAAAAAGTCTGTAAAAATTCAGCCGACTGTGGTATAATAAAAATAACACAGGAGGCTGATATTTATGGCAAGAAGAAAAAGAGAACGGATGAGCGAGGGCAAAAAGAACATCATAGCGCAGCTCATCGAGGAGTACGACATCAAGACGGCAAAGGACATCGAGGATGCGCTGAAAGACCTGTTAGGCGGAACTATACAGGAAATGCTTGAATCGGAAATGGACGAGCATTTAGGATATCGTGAATATGAACGATCCGAAAATCCCGATTACCGCAACGGCAAGAAAACCAAGAAAATACGCGGAAATTTCGGAGAAGCCGAGATAGAAGTACCGCA